>USTB01000169.1 GCA_900557635.1 uncultured Eubacteriales bacterium | reverse complement strand
CGAGGTGTCGCTGTGGATCAACGGCAAGCCGCAGGGAAGTGTGACCCTTGACGGCAAGGGCGGCTTCTCCGATCTTGAGCTGGAACGTATGTTCAACCATATTCTGCTCCGTTGGACGCCCAAGAGCGCCGACGGCAGTCTGGGCATGCAGTGGCGTAACATCCTGCGCGTGCCGGAGCGTACCTTCCGCTTCGCCTTCACCACGAGATTCTGAGGGAGGGAACCGAAATGTCGAAAATACAGTGGCAGGGATCAACCCTTCTCGGGCCGGTTCCCGCCGTGCTCGTCACCTGTGCCGACGGGGAGACAAAAAACGTGTTCACGGTCGCATGGACGGGAATTGTGAATTCCAAGCCGCCGAAAACTTATATTTCGGTGCGTCCGGAGCGTTTCTCCTACGATATTATCAAGAACAGCGGCGAATTTGCCATTAACCTGACCCCGTCCTCCCTGGTTCGGGCACTTGACACCTGCGGGGTGCGCTCGGGCAGGGATACGGATAAGTTTGAAAAGTGCAGACTTGCCACACAGTCCGCAAATGTGATCTCCGCACCCCTGCTTGCCGCGTCGCCCCTTTCGCTTGAGTGCCGCGTGTGCGATACGGTGGATTTAGGCTCGCACACCATGTTCATAGCCGACATCGTGAGCTGTAACGTGGAGGAATCCCTGCTCGACGAAAAGGGCAAACTGCACATGGAAAAGGCGGGACTTCTCGCATATCTGCACGGGTCATACTATGCGTTGGGCAAGAAGATCGGCTCGATGGGATACTCTGTCAAAAAGCCGCGCCGCAAATCGTGAATGACCTTCGCGGTGTCGGCGAAAAATAGTCGCACGACAAATGCGAAAAGTCGTTTTTTTCGCTTGACAAACCGCCTTGGGTAGTGTATACTGAGTTGAAAGCGTTGATCGGAAGCAGTAACGGTGAAATGTCTGTCGCAGAGAGCGGTTTCGAGGCTGTGAGAGCCGCACAGAAACACCGTGAAGTCATCCGTGAGTGAAGAGATTCCGGGTCTGCCCGTTACAGCTTACGGCGTCGGTCTTGATGTCGGATAAGTGCGCGCCTCGGCGTGAATTCAGGTGGTACCGCGTATTTCATACGCCCTGTTTTGCATGCAGGGCGTATTTTTATTTTTCATCATTTTAACATTTGAATCGGAGGTTTTCCAAAAACATGCGAAAAGAACTGGAAAAGACATATTCCCCCGCATCTTTTGAGGACAGAATTTATAAGATGTGGGAGGACGGCGGATATTTCAAGCCGTCGGACGACCGTACAAAAACACCGTTTTCCATTGTGATTCCGCCCCCCAACGTGACGGGTCAGCTCCACATGGGTCACGCCCTGAACAACACGCTTCAGGATATCCTCATCCGCACCAAGCGCATGCAGGGCTACAACGCGCTCTGGATTCCCGGCACTGACCATGCGGGCATCGCCACCCAGATCAAGGTGGAGGCGGTTCTGCGTCAGGAAAAGGGTCTGACACGCCATGATATCGGGCGCGAGGAATTCCTCAAGCTCGTGTGGGACTGGAAGGAAAAATACGGCAGTCGCATCATTTCTCAGCTCAAAAAGCTCGGCTCCTCCTGCGATTGGGAGCATGAGTGCTTCACCATGAACGAGAATCTTTCGGATGCAGTGCGCAAAACCTTTGTTTCCCTGTATAATAAGGGACTGATCTACCGCGGACTGCGCATCATCAACTGGTGCCCCTCCTGCGCTACTGCACTGTCGGACGCTGAGATCGAGCATAAGGAGCTGGAGGGCGCTTTCTGGCATATCGCATATCCCGTGAAGGACAGCGACGAGCGTCTGATCATCGCCACGACCCGTCCCGAGACCCTGCTCGGAGATACCGCCGTCGCCGTGCATCCGGACGATGAGCGCTACCGCCATTTGGTGGGCAAGACCCTGATCCTGCCCCTGGTCGGCAGAGAGATCCCCGTGATCGCCGACGAATATGTAGACCGTGAATTCGGTACGGGATGCGTCAAGATCACACCCGCGCACGACCCCAACGACTTTGAAGTGGGTCAGCGCCATAACTTAGAGGTCATCAATATCTTTGACGATAAGGCGGCTGTCAACGAAAACGGCGGTAAATATCAGGGCATGGATCGCTATGTGGCAAGAAAAGCCATCGTAGCCGACCTTGAGGAACAGGGCTTTTTGATCAAGATCGTGAAGCATGCCCATAATGTGGGTCACTGCTACCGTTGCGGCAACGTGGTGGAGCCGATCGCCTCCAAGCAGTGGTTCGTCCGCATGAAGCCCCTTGCCGCACCCGCGATCGACGTGGTTAAGCGCGGCGAGATCCGCTTCATTCCGGAGCGCTTCTCCAAGAACTACCTGAACTGGATGGAGAACATTCACGACTGGTGCGTGTCCCGTCAGCTCTGGTGGGGTCACCGCATCCCCGCATTCTACTGTGACACGTGCGGCGAGATGACGGTCAGCGAAGAGGTTCTGACCACCTGCCCGCATTGCGGCGGCAAGGTGCATCAGGACGAGGATGTGCTGGATACCTGGTTCTCTTCCGCCCTGTGGCCCTTCGAGACCTTGGGCTGGCCCGAAAAGACGCCGGACCTGGACTACTTCTATCCCACGGATGTACTGGTCACGGGCTACGACATCATCTTCTTCTGGGTGGCCCGGATGATCTTCTCCGGTTGTGAGCACACCGGCAGGACACCCTTCCACACCGTGCTGATTCACGGCCTGGTCCGGGACGATAAGGGCCGGAAAATGAGCAAATCCCTGGGCAACGGCATTGACCCCCTGGAGATGATCGATCAATACGGCTGTGATGCTCTGCGGATGAACATGGTCACTAGCAACTCTCCCGGCAACGATATGCGCTTCTATGTGGAGCGGTGTGAGGCCATGCGGAACTTTGCCAATAAGCTTTGGAACGCTTCCCGGTACGTCATGATGAACCTGGGAGAAAACTTCGTCCCCGGTTTGCCGGAGAATCTGGAAATTGCCGACAAGTGGGTACTGTCCAAGCTCAACACCCTTATTTCCGAAGTCACCGAGAACATGGAGCACTACGAGCTTGGCATTGCCGTCCAGAAGATCTACGACTTCATCTGGGACACCTACTGCGACTGGTATATCGAACTGACCAAG
>USTB01000168.1 GCA_900557635.1 uncultured Eubacteriales bacterium | reverse complement strand
GTCAAAAAACTCCGAAATGCATCTACAAAATTTTGAAAAACTTCAGGGTCGAAAAAACGGGAGAAATCTCTCGAAATCTCCCGTTTTCTCGTTTTTCCTCGTCCGGATCTAAATTGACTTGTCATCATGGCTGGGGTAGCCGGATTCGAACCAGCGCGTAAAGGAGTCAAAGTCCTTTGCCTTACCACTTGGCGATACCCCAATGTAGGGATTATTATATCACAGAATGCGCATTCTTGTCAAGTAGCACAGCTGCATTTTTGACGGTCGCACTCAAAAAAGAAGCATACGAATCAAACGCAAAAACAAAGATGTAATTTTCGTCCTGTAAGCACGGCGAATCCCGCACATTGCCTTGACAAAGTGTCGGTATCATGGTATACTTTCGCTGGGTCGGCATCACTTGTCCGACTACATCCGAACGATGAAACGAGGAAATTTCCATGAAAAAGCTTGCCACCCGCTATTTTTCACCGGCGGCGGACACCATTGAGGGATGGGAAACCTATTCCATTCCCATGGGTAACGGTTTTATCGGTGCAAATATCTTCGGCAGAACCGACAGAGAGCGGATTCAGGTCACGCAGAACTCTTTTGTGGCATCTCCCGGTCAGGGCGGTCTGACCGATTTCGCCGAGCTGTATCTCGAACTGGGTCACGATGAAGTCACCGAATACGAAAGAGGTCTGGATCTCGATCACGCCCTTTCCTATGTACACTATGTGTGCAACGGCGTCGCCTATGACAGAGAGTATTTCATCTCCTATCCCGACCGCGTTATGGCTGTCCGACTGACCGCATCCAAGCCCGGCGCGCTTTCCTTTACTTATCGCCCGCAGATCCCGTATGTGCGGAACTACGGCAATCAGCCCGGGGACGGCGGCGGAAGAACCTGCTCCATCCGTTGCATGGGCGACACCGCGATCGTGTGGGGACAGATGAACTGCTATGCCCTGCAATACTCCATCGCGTCCCGCGTCGTCAGCGATGGTGAGGTGGATTCCTGCGGCGACGGCATCTCGGTGAAGAACGCGACCGAAGCCGTTCTGTTTTTTTGCACCGACACCAGCTATAAGCTGGACAGTGCCGTCTTTATGGAAATGGACGACCTGAAAAAGCTCCCCTACGAGGACGTGCGCCCGCGTGTGAACGGTTGGCTGGACGCCGCCTGCGAAAAGGGCTATGCGACCCTGCGCGAACGCCATATTGCGGATTACCGCGAAATTTTCGGACGCGTGGAATTCGAGCTTGCCGACAGCGAGATCCCCGATGCCGAAACCACCGACCTTATCCGCCGCTACATGGCAGGCGAAAAGATCCCGTATCTTGAAATGGTCTACTTCCAGATGGGCAGATACCTTCTGATCTCCGCATCCCGCAAGGGCGGACTGCCCGCAAACCTCCAGGGCATCTGGAATGCACACGAAAAAGCACCGTGGGGCGCCGGCTACTGGTTCAATATCAACGTACAGATGAACTATTGGCCCGCATTCTCAACCAACATGGCGGAGCTGTTCACGGCATATGCAGATTACCTGCACGCGATCATCCCGCAGGGCGAACGCCTTGCATCCGAATTCGTCAAGGAGCATAACCCGTCCGCATACCGTGAGGGCGAGGGCGAATGCGGCTTTGCCGTGGGTACCGGAAACTGGCCCCTTCAGATCTCCGGACCCGACCGTTGCGGCGGCCCCGGCAACGGCGGTCTTGCCTCCAAGCTGATGTGGGATTACTACGACTTTACAAGAGACCCCGAGGTGCTCAAAAGCCACACCTATCCGGTGCTCCGCGCCGTGAGTAAATTCTCCACCAAGGCGGTACATAAATACGACGACGAATATCTCGTTTCCCCCTCCGTATCCCCCGAGCAGGTCATCAACGGCGCGTGGATCGGCGGCGCATTCTACTACGTCACCATCGGCTGTGCCTATGACCAGCAGATGGTTCACGAAAACGGCAAGGACTTCCTGCACGCCGCAGAGCTTTTGGGATGCGACGGCGAAGCGGAGCAGATCCAGAGAGAACAGCTCGGCCATTATTCTCCCGTCATCGTGGGCTGGTCCGGTCAGATCAAGGAATTTGCCGAGGAGCGCTTCTACGGCGAGATCGGCGAATGGTGGCACCGTCACCTGTCTCATTTGATGGCGCTGTATCCCGGAAACACCATATCCGACGCGACTCCCGTATGGCGCGATGCCGCCGCCGTCTCCCTCAAGGAGCGCAGTGACAACCTCCAGACCGGATGGTCGACCGCACAGCGCGTCAACGCATGGGCACGCACCGGCGAGGGCGACAGCTGTTACCGCGTTCTGCGCTTCCTCATCGGACGCCGTACCTACCCCAACCTGTTCGACGCACACCCGCCGTTCCAGATCGACGGAAACTTCGGCGGTACCTCGGGCATTGCGGAAATGCTTCTGCAAAGCCACGACGGATACATTTCCGTCCTGCCCGCCATCCCTGCGGAATGGAAGGACGGACGCTTCAGCGGACTGGTTGCGCGCGGAAACTTTGTAGTGGATGCGCAGTGGAAGAACGCAGACCCGTATGAGATCCGCATTACCTCCCGCGTGGGCGGACGCGCCGTGGTCAAATCCAACAATGCGTCGTTTGCCACGGTCACATGCGACGGCAAGACCGTTTCCGCAGAATCTGACGGAATCGACTTCATCTCCTTTGATACCGAGGCAGGAAAGACCTATGTCTTGTCCGGCATGCCGGCAAAAGCACCGGTCGCACGTCCTGCGGAACTGGAGATCGACCGCGATACCCTGCACCTGACCTGGACGGGTTCGGACAATGTGACCTACAACGTGTACCGCGCCTGCGATCAGGAGCCGACCTACACGCGCGTTGCCACCGGTCTGACTAAGCCCGAATACACCGACACCGAGCTGGACTTCTCCAAGCACGACATTGCCATCTATAAGGTCACGGCGCTTGCCGCCGACGGCATCTCCGAGAGCATGGGCACGCACAAGTGTATCAACCACGCAACTCAGCTCCAGATCGATCGCTATAAACTGCTTCACGAGGAAAAGGACCGCGCACCGTATTATAACGACTATATCAAATATTGACTGGAAACGGCTTGCGCCGTCGCACGGTTTCCCTGCAAAAACAGCCTCGGCTGTGCCGACCATTA
>USTB01000167.1 GCA_900557635.1 uncultured Eubacteriales bacterium | reverse complement strand
CTGCCGATACGATCGCGCCGAATCAGGGCACACGATCGCATGTTATCACATACTATAATGAGATATTATAGCACACTCCCGTCAAAAAAGAAAGGGTTTTTCTCATTTTTCACGATAATTAACCCGAAAAGCCGCATCTCTCTTGCGTTGTGCGGCGGAATATGGTATACTTGGAGATGACACAAACCGAAAAACACGCAAAGGTTGAAAATATCATGAAACAAAAAGTGCTCAACGTTCTCACCGTCGCGTCAGCCGTCATGCTCGGGCTGACGCTGACCCTGCATATTATCGGCTTTTTCACATACTGGGAGTCCCGATGGCACCTGTGGCTCTATATCCCCGCGCTGATCCTGCTTGCGGCGACGGTGGTGTGGAAATTTGCGTTCCGCGTGCCGAAAGGCTCGTTTCATAAGTATTCCCGTCTGTTGGAGCGTGCCGTTACCGTATTTCTGAGCTTGTACCTTCTTGTGTTCTGGTTCAGCGGAGAGATCGGCGGCATTGCGGCGTCGGACGGCACCTATTATCGGGATGTCACCATGACGGAGGAACTGTCACAGGAGGAATACATCAAGCTGAGAAAGTCCTCGTTCCGCGTCAGCACCGAACCGTTGGCACTGGTCTGCGTCCTGCCGGCGCTCTTTTTTGTGACCCGATACCGCCAAAGCCGCGCACCCGTTGAGACTGTCCTAAATCCCTGGAAAACCGAGGTCGTGCCCAACAAAAAGAAAAAACGCAGACATGCAAAATAATCGTACCGAAGACAGGATGAAAAAAGAATGCCTGCAAAAGCGGCGGGAGCGACTGTATGTCACGGCGCGTCGTACCGTGACCGCCGTACTTGCGGTCGCCGCCGTTTCCGCGCTTCTCGCCGCATGCACATATGATAACACGTTCCCTGCCCTCCCCGCCGCGGCACGTCCTCTTGAAACCGACGGCGGCACTGCATCGGACAGTGCGGACAGTTCCTCTTCCCTCCCCGCGCAAACTACGGACGAGCCGTCCGCAAGCCTCTCCGAGGAACAGCCCGCAGAACCCCCTCTCCCGCAGACCGTCCCCGTGCGGAACGGATACCTGGCAGGCATCGAAAATGCGGAGGCGATTTCCGATATCACCGCACTGTTTTCTGCGGCGGACGCACAGGGCGCGGCGATCTATTGTTACGATATCGACAGCGGCATGACCTTTTGCTCCGACCCCGCCAAGCTGTATACCGCGCAGAGCGTCATCAAAGCGCCCTACGTCATGGCAGTCCTGCGCGACTTGGGCTCGGACGCCGAGCGCATGCTGGACGAGCCGGTTACCGTCGGCTCCCGCACGGTACGGGAGCTGATGGAAAGCACTATCCGTATCAGCGACAATGCGGCGTATCTGGCACTGTACCACCATTTCGGCGATGAGCCGTTCAACGCACTGGCGCAGGAGCTTGGACTGTCCGCGCGGCTGAACGGCGCTCCCTACGGACGGTGTACCGTGGAGGAAATGGGGATCCTGTTCCGTGAGATCCTGTTCGGCGACTATGCGCAAAAAGCTTTCCTGATGGAGCTACTCACCGATACCAAGTTCAATTTCCTCATCAACACCGTGCTTCCCGACATCAAAATCGCGCACAAGTACGGGCTGAATACCGATACGGGCGATTGCCACGATGCCGCGATCGTGTTTGACACACATCCGTACATATTCGTCATCTTCTCGGTGCACGACCCCGAAGCCGCCGCACCCTACGCGCCGTTTCGCGCCTTAGCCCGCCGCGCGGTGGCATCGCACAGCGCGCTCCGACCGCAGGATCGAACATGAAAAGACCCTCGCACCGTTTTGCAAAACGCAGAGCGGTTCGGAGGTCTTTTTGCTTTATTTATTGTTCGGTTTTTTCGCCGTGTGGCTTTGCGGTACGGTGACGCCTCATGCTGTACACCGCACCGGCAATGACCGCGCAGAGCATTCCCGAGGTCAGCAGGATGCCGCATATCACAGCGGAAAGCCGTCCGCCGATGTCATACGGCTGCAACACCGCAAGGTATACGGGAAGAGCCGAAATACAGACGGCGATGCCCGTTCGCACCCAAGGCGCTCCCTTCCACAAAAAGAAGCAGATCCAGCCGAACAGCGAGGACAGAAGGCTGAACGCCGACGCCGCCCCCCATAGGGAAAGGAACCGTCCGCTCCATGCAAGAAAGAGGCAAAAGCCCCATATCCCCGCGCAAAGGAGACAGAAAACCGAGCGCAGGACGGGATGCGTGCCGTGGAGCGAGGACTGCGTCAACAGCTCCCGCGTCAATGTACAGATCAGAAAGCAGATGAGACAGCTCCCGATCGCCGCACCCTGCTGTGACGACACGCCGTACTGTCCCGTGATCTGGAACAGTGCAACGATGCCGACGGGAAGCAGAGCGAACGCCGTGACCGCCGCGATCGAGGCGGGGTGCAGACGCACATTGCCGTCCATGGCTTCCCGCAGGATGCACAGGATGCCGCACACAAGAGACGGAAAGACCAGTGAGCGAATCAATTCCGACTTGCGGTCGGGCGTCATATAAAACAGAACGGAAATCGGCGGCGCGATGCGGCACAGACAGACGAGGGCATACAGCGCCACCCCCATCACCGTCAGCAAAATGCATGCGGCGACAATGCGATCACGCCGCTTTGCCCCCGCCGCGCGGCGCGTTTCCGCGGTGTCCTTTCCCGTTTCGTCGCGCTTCATGCCGTACCTCCCACCGCGCGGTACGCGGCAAGAACGGCGGTTTTCCAAAGCGCCATATACTCACGCACGGTATCCGACACCCAAACAAAAGGACCCTCACCCATAGAACCGTAGCCCGAAACGTCGATCCGACGGTTTTCGAGCACGCACAAAAGCTGTGCGCGGGTGATGTGATAGGAGGAGGAGACCACCACGACGGGAAGCTCCGAAAGCCCCTCCGCCTCCAGAAGCGCAAAGCTATACTTGATATTTTCCTCGGTGGAATAGGAGCGGGTCTCGGCATAAATGCGGGACGGGTCGATGCCCCGCTCGGTGAGATAGCGTTTCATGACGTCGCCCTCCGCCTGCAATTCATTGTCGCCCTTGCCGCCCGACACCACGCACACGGCATCGGGATTGTCCGAAAGGATCTCCATCAAAGAGCGCCCCGTGGCCCCGGCATGTTCCTCCACTGCAAAGGAATT
>USTB01000166.1 GCA_900557635.1 uncultured Eubacteriales bacterium | reverse complement strand
TTTTGTCGCCTGTGCCTGAGAATCGATCACCACCTTCTGCGCCTCGGTTTGCGCATAAATGATGTCGGTCTGCTGGCGCAGCTTCGCTTCTGCAATGTCGGCGTATTGACGGAAATGCAATTCCTTGAATTTTTCGTACTGACGATCGCCGTCCGGCTTCACGATATTGGTCACAAAGAACCGCTCCAGCGAAATACCGTAATCGGCAAAATCCGGAATCAGGAGCTTATGTATATTTTCGGAAAACGCCGAAAGATTTTCGTCGATCTCGAAAATATTGATCGCATTCGCCTTCATCACCTGTGCAATGTAGGACTTTACCCGCGTCATGAGAAATGCGCGGAAAAACGAGACCAGCTTTTGCTGTCCGAGGAGATTCTCCGTTCCGACGAGCTTTACAAGGAGCTTGCGGCTGTCCTCAACACGCAGGCTCATCTCGCCCGAAACGCCGATGGAGATCGGAAAGCCGTAGATCGGGTCGATGTACTGCACCTTTGAATCGGTTCCCCATTTGATGGACATCTGCTCGGTCTTGTTGATGAAATAGACCTCGCAATGGAACGGGGTACGATCACCGGTCGCGCGGTTCAGGAGCTTTCCGATCTTCGGAATGTTTTGGGTCTCCAGTGTATATCTGCCGGCACCGAACAGGTCGAGCGCCTGTCCGTTCATAAAGAATACGGCTTCCTGTGATTCGTGGACAATGAGCTGTGTCAAGCAGTTAAAATCTTCGCCGGGATGTTTCCAGATAAATGTAGAATTGTCGCCTTCATATTTGATGATGTCAGCAATCTGCGCCATGATATCAGCCTCCTCAATTGTTACATGATCGGTATATAATTGCTAAAATCGCCTTGCAGGAACACATAATCCCATTCTCACTTACATAAGTATAGCATATTGTATACGATTTGTAAACTATTTCGGACGAAAAATTCGAAATTTGTAATAATATCGAAAACGAAAGACAGGAAAGCGTCTTTTTCCCGGTATATGCAAACAGCCGCAAGTGAGTGAGATCACTTACGGCTGTTTGCAATGATATTTGGTTTTGCGGGATTACAGGTGCAGATCCATATCACCGGTACGGATCCAATGGAAGCTACGGAACAGTTCGTTCAGCGCGAAGGCGAGGAGCGCGGGCAGGACGATACAGCAGACCGGCATGCCGATGTAGAAGTGCCAATCCAAGGAATCCTTCATAGCGGTGAACACACCGATGGGTCCCACCATGCCGCATGTACCCATACCGGCGGAAACGCCGTTGCACTTCAGCTCAAAGAGCATGGTGGAAATAGGACCGCAAATGGCGGCGGCAAGGGTCGGTGCAAGCCAGATGATCGGCTTTTTGCAGATATTGCCCATTTGGAGCATCGAGGTACCCAGTCCCTGCGCCAAAACGCCGCCCCAACGGTTTTCACGGAAAGAAATGACGGCAAAGCCGACCATCTGCGCACAGCAACCGACCACGGCGGCGCCTCCCGCGAGACCGGAAATGGAGATCATCGCGCAGATTGCGGCGCTGGAAATGGGCAGTGTCAGGATAACGCCGACGACCGCCGAAATGATGATACCCATGACGAAGGGATGCAATTCGGTGGCAGTATTCAAAAAGTCTCCCAGATAGTACATGGCATATGCCACGGGCGGGCAAACGAGACGGGAAATTCCGTATCCCACAAGAACGGTGACAATGGGCGTTACCAAAATGTCAACGCGCGTCTTTTTGGAGACCAGCATGCCAACCTCTGCCGCCACGATCACGGCAAAGAAGCAACCGGCAGGACCGGCGGCATACGTAGACCCATTCACCGTTGCGCCCATGGAGTACGACATGGAACCCACAACGATCGAGGACAGGAGCACCAGAGGGTGCGCGCCCAGAGAATTTGCAATAGCGGCGCCGATTGCCATACCGGTGGCGCCCGATGCAAACTTGGCGACGTCCTTTAAGAAGCCGCAGTACGGGATATAATCGCCCAGTGTACTGAGGATGGTGCCGATGAGCAGGGTTGCAAACAGACCTAACGCCATTGCGCTCATGGCGTCAACAAAATAACGCTTGAGGAATTTCTTCATGGGGAACATGACCGTAGCTTTTCCTGAAAAAAAGCTCCCTTTCTTGTGTAATCGGGACGTGCAAAATCCGCTCTGTTATTATCTTATTGTACCATGAACAAAAATGCTTTTCAATAGGCATAAGTTCCTATTTTTTCCGAGAAATGCCACCCGACTTTGCCATTGTGAACGGGAAATGACGAAAGGACTTGACTTTTTCGTAAAGGTAGGATATCATATCGTCAGGAATTGAGGTAACTATGCTGAAAATCAAGAACATCACGCTCAAACACGGCTTGGCGCTTGCCCCCATGGCAGGCGTGACCGACCGCGCCTTCCGCACGTTATGCAAGGAATACGGTGCGGAATATATGGTGTCCGAAATGATCTCCGCCAAGGGTCTGCACTACCATGACAAAAAGACCGAGATCCTGGCGGATTTTTCCGAGGGGGAGCGCCCCGTCGCCGTTCAGCTCTTCGGAAAGGAGGAAGCGATCGTTGCGGAAGCTGTTGAAACCGTCATTCGGCGCTTTCATCCGGATGCCGTTGATCTGAATATGGGCTGTCCGATGCCGAAAATCGTAAACAACGGCGAAGGAAGCGCCATGATGCGCGACCTTCCGCAGGCGGCACGGGTCATTTCCGCCGCAGCCCGCGCGGCAGGCAACACGCCCCTGACCGTAAAATTCCGAACCGGATGGGATTCTTCCCACCGCAATGCACCCGAGCTTGCGCATGTCGCCGAGGAATGCGGCGCCGCCGCGCTGTGCATCCACGGACGGACGCGGGAACAGCTCTACCGTCCCGGCGTCGATCTGGAAACCATAGCCCGGGTCAAAGCCGCCGTCTCCATACCCGTATTCGGAAACGGAGATGTGGACAGCGCCGATGCCGCACGGGAAATGATCGGCCAAACCGGTGTCGACGGTATCATGATCGGGCGCGGTGCACAGGGAAATCCGTTTCTGTTTGCGCAGATCACCGATGTGTTGGAGGGACGTCCACCGCGTGAAATTTCGAGGAATGAACGTCTGGACACCGCCCTGCGTCACGTGTCCCTGCTCATTCATTTCAAGGGTCGGCGCATGGGCATCTTAGAATCCCGCAAGCATCTCGGCTGGTATCTGCACGGAATCCCGGGTGCGGCAGAGG
>USTB01000165.1 GCA_900557635.1 uncultured Eubacteriales bacterium | reverse complement strand
GCAGAGGCAGTACGCGCGACGGCGGGACGGAATGGGAAATATCGGTGTGCCCGCGCTGCCGGTTTTCGTGGCGGGAATGGGCAGGGAAGCCCATGTATCAGATCTTTCCCGATCGATTTTATGCGGTCGGTCAGGCAGATCTGACAGGGAAATTGACGCCGTATCATCTGCACGGAGATCCCGCGGAGCCTCCCGACCTCGGACCGGATCAAAGCGGCGTGTGGAACTCCGATTTTTACGGGGGAAATCTGCGCGGCATCGCGGAAAAACTGCCGTATCTCCGTGAATTGGGCATGGAAGTGATCTATCTGAACCCCATATTCATGGCACAGTCAAATCACCGCTACGACACGGCGGATTACCTGCGCATCGACCCCATGCTTGGCACCGACGACGATTTTGCCACCTTGTGTGCGCAGGCGCATGCACTCGGAATGCGTGTGATACTGGACGGTGTCTTTTCCCATACAGGTAGTAACAGCATGTATTTTGACGCAAATCACGTGTTCGGGAACGGTGTAATGTCCGATCGCGATTCGCCGTATAAGACGTGGTACGCGCTCAGAGATGACGGAACATACGATTGCTGGTGGGGCGTGAAGACCCTGCCGTGTCTGCGCGAGACTGAGCCTTCCTTCCTGCGCTTTTTGCTCTCGGGCAGGGAATCGGTGGTGGGCAAATGGCTCGGGCTGGGAGCGGACGGCTTCCGTCTCGATGTGGCGGATGAACTGCCCGATGCATTTCTGACCCGTTTTCGGGAAGCGGTATCAGCTCAAAAGCCCGATGCTGTGGTCTTGGGCGAGGTGTGGGAGGATGCCTCTGATAAGATATCCTACGGGGTGCGGCGGCGGTATTTCACCGATTATGAGCTGGACTGCGTGATGAACTATCCCTTTCGGGACGCCATCCTCAATTTCATCCGCGAAACCGAGAACGCCGCCGCCTTTTGCGACCGCGTGATGGAAATCATTTCCCATTATCCCGCCGCCGCGCTCCACTGCTCCATGGTGCCGCTTTCCACGCACGACACCCCGCGGGTACTGACCCTGATGGGACCGCCGTGCAACGGGTCGAAGCAGGAAAAGGCGGCATGGTGCCTGACAGGCGCGGAATACATGGAGGCGGTACAGAGGGTGCGCACCGCCATGTTTCTGCAATTCATGCTCCCGGGTATGCCGTCGGTGTATTACGGAGACGAGATCGGCATGCAGGGCTGGGAGGATCCGCTGAACCGCGGCTGTTTTCAGTGGGAGCATATGGACGAACGTCTGCACGGTTATGTCATAGCTCTGGCGGCGGTGCGCCGCAATACGCCCGCGCTGATGCGGGGTGAGCTTCGGTTGGTTTCCGATACTGACAATTGTCTGGTGATGGAGCGGTGCGACGGCTCACAGAACGTCCGCTTCTGCGTGAACATGAGCGATTCGCCCGTCACGCTTGCCTGCCGCAAAATACTGGCGACCGAGAACGGCGTGCGCGGAGACGGCACGGTTACGGTCTATAAATTCGGGGCGGTGTGTTATCTGCCCGAGGAGGTACGGTCATGATCGATCTTCATACGCATTCCATCGCGTCGGACGGGTCAATGACGCCTGCGGCGCTTGCCCGCCACGCAAAGGCATCCGGTCTTTCGCTGTTCGCGCTGACCGACCATGACACCACGGCGGGTCTGCGCGAGGCAGAAGAGGCTTCGGCGGCATGCGGCATCCGATTTGTGCGGGGCATCGAGCTTTCTGCAAAATCGGACTACGAAATGCACATCGTCGGACTTGATATCGACCCCGCAACGCCGTCCCTGCAAGGCGCATTGGCGCGCGCGTTGGTTGCAAGACGGGAACGGAGCGAGGAAACCTGTTTCCTTTTGAACCGTCTCGGCTTTCCCGTTACCGCAGAGGAAGCGGAGGCACTGGCGTCCGACGGCATCGTGGGGCGCGCCCACTATGCACGGCTGATGGTGGACCGGGGATACGTCCCGTCGGTGAAGGAGGCGTTCGACCGCTATCTTTCGCGCGGGCGTCCTGCGTACAGCAAAAGACAGGCGCTGTCGCCCGAGGAATGCATTTCCCTCATCGCGGAGGCGGGCGGCATATCGGTTTTGGCGCATCTGCACCTCACGGGCTTGGTCGGAGATGAATTAGAGAGCACGGTCCGTCGGCTCGGCGAATGCGGACTGTGCGCTGTGGAGGGATATTATTCCGAGTATACGCCTGAGATGCAGGAGGAATATATCGCACTGGCGAATCGGCTGGGGCTGGGCATTTCGGGCGGCACCGATTTTCACGGCAACAATAAGCCGCACATTCAGATCGGGCGGGGAGGAGGCAACCTGTCCATTCCGGATTCGGTGTGGGACGAACTGCAAAAGCACCGCAAAAATCGGGATCAGTGAAAAAGCAGTGCGCGGAGGTTGCGGGCGGTCAATTTTTCTAAGCGGGGCGAGGGCGCCGCAGGAAAGGCAGCGGGACACACCGGATCCTGCATGAACACCGTGCAATGCGGCGGGAGCGGCGGCAGAGTGCTTTCCGCGATCCCCGCGCCGATGCCCACGGTGATGTCGGGAAATGCGGACGCAAGGGCAATGGCGTTCCGTACGTCGCATGCGTCCCGCGCTTCGAGCAGGAGCTTGCCGTGCGGTGCGCGAAGCTCCAGATAATCTAAGAATTGAGCAATGTCGGCATAATTTCCGACCGACAGGGACAGACCCGAGGCGATCCGACTGCCGTCGTGGCTCGGAAGCGTTGCGATAACGGGACGGTCGCCCGTGACGAGCCAGACCGCCTTTCCGTGGGAAAAGGCATCGCTGCACACCGAAAGCAGATTGTCGGTTATCAGCACCCGCTCCTCGTGCGCGGAAAGCTGCTTCCCCGCAAGGCGTGACCGACGCAGGCTCTCGGGCTGATCGGGGCGGTCGGGCAGGGAAAAGAACGCAGTGCTCGGGAGTGCGATGCGTATGAGACGCGCGTCGGACGACCCGTCGTCGGCATCCCAAACCGAAACGGGGCAAAACGGAACGCCCACGCCCCCGCTCATTCCGTAAAGATAGCGCCCGAGCGTGATCGGGCGGCGGCGAAGCTGTTCGGACATGCGCTCCCACATGGTGCGCGCATCGGTGCAGAAGCCCTCCATGTCGATGCGTCTCAGCTTTGCGCCGAAGCGTCGGGCGCACAGCGGGGACGCGAGCATATAGGGGTAGCAGGCGGCAAACAGGTCGTAGTCGCTGTCCTTTGG
>USTB01000164.1 GCA_900557635.1 uncultured Eubacteriales bacterium | reverse complement strand
CGGGTGCACTGCTCGTCCACCTTTTTCTTCATTTCTTCGTTGGAGCCGCAGACCACGACTATCTGGAATTCGGACGCGGCGCGATCCAGGGTCTCCACGGTCTTGGTCATGTGCCCGTAGCCCATGCTTCCGCCCATCACGAGGACGACGGGAAGCTCAGTGCTCAGCCCCATGCGCTCCTTTGCCTCGGCTTGACTGACGGTCTCCGAAAAGCGCGGGTTGATCGGGATGCCGAGCGGACGGATCTGTGCGGTGCGGTATCCCTTTCGGAGTGCGAGAGGAATGAGCATGTCGCCTGTCACAATGACCTCGTCCAGACAGGTGCTCTCCTCCCAATACGGGTGGAACGCGAAGTCGGTGAGAATGCCGATCATGTGCGCCTGAATGGGACGGGTGCGGTTGATCGCCTGCAGGATCATAGCGGGGAACACGTGCGTGCAAATGATCAGGTCGCAGTTGTCTATATATTTTCGTAGTTTACGGCAAATCATACGGTTTGCCAGACGCATGAGCGAGGCGCGTCCCGCAGGTCTTTGCTCGAGGTGGCGGTAGACCCGACGGTACAGGTGCTTTGCGTTTTCCACGGAGAGGATATAACCGTCTTCAATCGTATGCCCCACCAGCTTGGAATAGTAGTATCCGACATCCAGCGTTTGGGTGGCGGCGCCTTCGCTCTCCAGACATTTGCATATGGCTTTTGCCGTGCTGTTGTGGCCCTGCCCGGCAGTAATGGTCAGAATTAAAACACGCTTGCTCATGGTCGATCCTTTCGCTGTTTTTCGGTGTGACGCGGCGTATGGGAAACGCGGCGCGCCGCACGGTACGCCCGATTGACGCCGCACGCCGAGGTACGAATGCGCCGGATGTGCGCAAAAACGCCCATATCTCTTTTGTATTGTAGGATATTATATCACAACCTCCGTTTTTTTTCAATAGTTTGCAAAAAATCCTTGACTTTCCGGCGCAGACATGCTATACTGTATCTACCTCGGTCGGGGCTTTTTTGTTGTGCCTGTCTGAGGGAGATAAAGCGGACTGCTCGGGTCCCGCGGCGGGAGACCGCCCGAATGGGTTTCCGCGTCGAATCGGCTGGGCCGAAGTATGTCCCGTCAAAATTTTATCGGAGGTGCAAAATGAGAGTCAAGGTCACACTCGCGTGCAGCGAATGCAAGCAGCGCAACTATGATACAATGAAAAACAAAAAGAACGACCCGGACAGGCTGGAGTTAAACAAATACTGCAGATTCTGCCGTAAATCGACCGTTCACAAGGAAACGAAATAAGGAGGGCAACGACATGGCAGACATGGAAAAGAACCCCCGGGAAACAAAAGAAGCAGAAAAGAAGGCTTCAAAAAAGGCAAGCGGCAAGCCGTCCTTCGGCAAGCGCGTCGGTTCGTATTTCCGCGGACTGAAGAGCGAACTGGGCAAGATCGTTTGGTTCAGCCGTGAGCAGACCTTCCGCAGCTCCGTTTTGGTGCTGGTGCTCCTTGTGGTTTGCGGTCTTTGCATCGGTGCATTGGACTTCGGTTTCCATAAGGGACTGACGGCACTCGCCAATCTGTTCTGAGAGAAGGGCAGATATGAGCGATTTCAATAACGATATCACCGAACCCAGATGGTACGTGGCTCACACATATTCGGGCTATGAGAACAAGGTCAAGACCAATCTGGAAAAAATAGTGGAAAATCGCGGCCTGCATCACTTGATCATGGACATCCGCATCCCCACCGAGATCACCGTGGAAAACGGCGGTATCGATGAGGAAGGAAATCCCGTGGAAAAAGAAGTGGAAAGCAAGATTTTCCCCAGCTATGTTCTTGTCAAGATGGTTATGACGGACGAGAGCTGGCATGTTGTCCGTAACATTCGGGGCGTTACAGGCTTTGTGGGTCCCGGAAGCAAACCGGTTCCGCTCACCGATGAAGAGGTGGCGCGGATCGGCATCGAGGTCCGGAAGGTCTCCCTCGGGTATGCCGTGGGCGATTCCGTCAAGATCGTGGCGGGTTCGCTGGCAAACTTTGCGGGTACGGTTCTGGAGATCTCGGAGGATCTGAAGAAGGTCAAGGTCCTGGCATCCATTTTCGGGCGCGAAATGCCCGTGGAGCTGGATGCTTCGGACGTAAAAAAGGCGGCAGACTGAGTCTGCCGACAGTGGGAGAGAGAAAAAATCCACAACCATTCTCTCGACGGGGCGTTCATGCGCCCGAATAACCACATTTGGAGGAAAGAAAAATGGCAAAGAAAATTCAAGGCTATATCAAATTGCAATTGAATGCCGGAAAGGCAACCGCACAGCCCCCTGTGGGTCCTGCGCTCGGTCAGTACGGCGTCAGCATTCCGAACTTCGTTAAGGAGTTCAATGAAAGAACCAAGAATCAGGCAGGCTACGTTATCCCTGTTGTTATCACGGTTTACGCAGACCGTTCCTTTACGTTTATTACCAAGACTCCTCCCGCTCCCGTTCTGATCAAGAAGGCTTGCGGCATCGAGTCCGGTTCCAAAACTCCCCAGTCCGTTAAGGTGGCAAAGCTGACCAAGGATCAGCTCAAGCAGATTGCTGAGACCAAGATGCCCGATCTGAATGCTGCTTCTCTGGAAACCGCTATGAGCATGATCGCCGGCACTGCCCGTTCCATGGGCGTGACCGTGGAAGACTGAGTTGAGGAGGAATCATAACAATGGCTACTAAAGGTAAGAAATATCAGGAGAGCGTAAAGGCATACGAGGCCTCCAAGCTCTATGATCCCGCTGAGGCTCTGGATCTGGTCTGCAAGACCGCAAAGGCTAAATTCGATGAGACCATCGAAATCCACGTTCGTCTGGGTGTTGACTCCCGTCACGCTGACCAGCAGGTTCGCGGCGCTGTAGTACTGCCCAACGGTACCGGTAAGAAGGTTCGCGTTCTGTGCATCTGCAAGGGCGAGAACGAGAAGCTCGCCGCTGAAGCAGGCGCAGATTACGTCGGCTCCGACGAGTATATCAACAAGATCCAGAAGGAAAACTGGTTCGATTTCGATGTGATCATCGCATCTCCCGACATGATGGGTCTCATCGGTCGTCTCGGTAAGGTACTCGGCCCCAAGGGCTTGATGCCTAACCCCAAGGCAGGTACCGTCACCGCTGACGTTGCACGTGCCGTTAAGGAAGCAAAAGCCGGTAAGATTGAATACCGTCTGGATAAGACCAACATCATTCACTGCCCCATCGGTAAGGTTTCCTTCGGCCCC
>USTB01000163.1 GCA_900557635.1 uncultured Eubacteriales bacterium | reverse complement strand
ACGAGACGTTTCCTCCCGCAAAAAGGCGATCCTGTCATCGTCCGTCACCGGAAGCTCTACATTATTATAACGCCCGTGCAGTACGCTGAGGCGACAAATCAGCGCCAGAAGCTCCTCGTCGGACAGGCGGCGCAAGCGGATAACGGGTCCTGTGCGGTTTTCACAGTCGGGCGCGGCAAAGCGTGCGTCCGCCAAGCGACTCCGCAGTGCCTCATAGCTGAACAGTCCACGTCGGGTATCCTCCAGAAACTGCGGCGTGCCGCCGAAGAAGAGGGACATGCCTGTCGACCTTCCCTGCACGGCATCGTTGAACATGGTCAGGATCATTTCATAGTTCTTTTCCCGGGAAATACGGTTGGATATTTTATAAAGGTTCACGCACTCGTCAATGAATACGGCAAAGCCCGCATAGCCTGTCTGCCGTGCGAACACCGACCAGAGCTTGAGATAATCGTACCAGTTGTCGTCGTGGATCACCCCGCCGACCTCCAGATACTGCCGCGCCTGTGTGCGATTCTGATATTCCCCGCGAAGCCAACGGAGCGCGGCGCTTTGCAGCTCGGCATTATCCTCGCACAGTCCGCGGTACCACGCGGAGATCGCCGTGGCAAAATCAAAGCCGCCCACGCAGTTTTGCAGGGCGTTGAGCACGGCGTAGACCTGCTTTTGCACCTCCTCGCGCATCTGCACACTTCCCGGCTCCGCCCCCCTTTGACATACATTACTTTGCAAAAAGGAGATCCAGCGGGACAGGATAACGGGCAGTGCGCCGCCGTCCGGACAAGCCTTCACCGCCATGTTGCAGATCAGCTCCCGATAGGTCGCCAGACCCGAGCCGGCGCCCGAGCACAGGCGGCGTTCGGGAGAAAGATCGCAGTCCGAGGTCACAAAGCCCTGCTCGTTTGCATAATTACGGATGAGCTGGAGCAGAAAGCTCTTGCCGCTTCCGTATTTGCCGATGAGGAAGCGCACCGTGGAGCCGCCCTCTGAGGCGATCTCCAGATCGGAGAGAAGCGCCTTGACCTCGCCCTGTCTGCCGATGGCGATGTACGGCGCACCCGAGCGCGGAACGACACCGGCACTGAGCGCCGTCATCAGGTTTGACAGGATCCTGCGCGGAACCGTGTCATAATTCTGCTGCATTTGCATGATCGATCCAATCCTCCAAATCCTGTCGGTAACACGGAATCACATGATAGGGCTGAGCCATGCCGTCGCCCTCAAACGCGATGTCACCGATCAACGTCAGACATTTTTCGTTAAGCCCCTCCATCAGGGTCGCGGGAAGCATGCCCGCGCGCTGTGCCAAGTCGCAAAAATCCGCAGTATTTCCGCAAAGCAGAAGGGCGGCGGCACGGCGGAACAGATCGTCGGATGCGGTATCCGACGGCGGCATCGCCTCCTCTGCCGCCTCCTCCGAAACGGACGGGACGGATCGCTCCGCCGCAACTCCGTGCGCCGATGCCCCTTCCCCGTTCGCCGTACCGTCCCCGTTCTCCGTACCGTCCCCGTTCTGCGTTTCCGCATCGGGCACAAGCATGGAGGTCACCTGCCACGATTCCCGCTCCAATTGATGGACGCGCGACAGATCAAGGTCCGCGGACTCCGGCTCGTACTGCGCCATGTACTCCGGCTCCGGCTCGACGAGGTTTTCTCTTTTGGAAATCAGGGGCGCAAAGTACGCATCGATCACCTGTCCCGTCCCGACGGGAAGCCCGTCCGCATTCAGGCGGGAACGGATGCCGAGCATGCGTCGCACGCCGTTTTCCGCATACTTATACAGCGCGGTGGCGCCGCGATGCGCCTCGGGCGAGCGCGTGACCGCATAATAGCTGACCTCAAGACGACATCTGCGGATGGGTGCGCCGATGTAACAGCTTCGCTGGATCGTGCGCAGACATCGATCGTTACACACGGTCTGATCGGACAGCCAACCGATCCCCGCCGCGCGTATCGCATGCGGAATGTGGGTATCGTATGCGGCGGCATTTGGGGCATAGAATTTGCTCTTGCGGTAATCATAGTCGCTCAGATATGCGGGAACCGTACAATCGGCGCTGTTGATGAGATAAAACTCCCGCAGACTGCAATTGGATATTCCCGCCGTGCGAACCGACTCAGTCAGATCGCACGGGAGGGTCAGACCGTATTGCAGACAGAAATCGCACACCCATTCGGACAGGCACCGATCCAGCACACGGTGCGCCTCACGGTAGACCGTCCACAAGCGGAGCAATCGGTCAAGCCCCTCCTGCGGCGACAGGTGAATCGGCGTCAGGTTCAGGGTCTCGAAAACAAATAGGAGCAGATAGCTGTCGGCGATGTCCGTCGTTTCACCGCGAAGAAACGCGGCGCGCCAGAAGAGATACCAGTCCATTGCCGCGCGGCTGAGCTGTGTATATTGCGGCAAGTGGGAATAAAAGGGTTGCGGCTCGGCGGAAGCGGGCGGTGCGACCTGCGCGTAATGCTCGGCATCATGCAGGAAGCGATCGCACAGGGTATGCAGGGAAGGAAAGGTCTGCACGGTCACCTCGCAAAAAAAGGGAGAGATCGACGTATAATGCGCCACGTCCTTTGCCGCGCGCGCGGGAGGCACGGCGGCGGACGGAATCCGCTCGGGGACGGCGGCAGTGCCCGCCTCGGGTGAGGATATGCCGCCTTTCCCGTTCTGCACCATCTCCGCGCTCGGAGCGTCGGATACGATCTCAACCGGATCGCACCGATCCGAAAACGCGGTCATGCGAGGCGGGGTGATGCGGCGCAGATCCCAGAACGCATCCAATTCGTCTTTTTCATTCCGATCTCCCATTTTCGCACACCTCCTCCGCGTCTATGCCGGAGCCGAACACTCAAGGACGGTATCGGCATCCGTTTTTCACTGCCGATACCGTCCGAATCATTCTTCCTCGGAACCGAGAGAAACCACAAAATCCACGCGGCTTCCCTTCACGATCTCGGAAAACGGCGTGCGGGTCTGGGAAATCACGTTCCCCTTCGCCACGCTTGCGGAATGCTCGTAGGTCACATTTCCGACCTTCAGGCCGCTTTCCTCCATCAGAACCGCCGCGGCGGCGGCAGTCTTGTTCACACAATTGGGCACCTGCACATATTGCAGGGTCTGTCCCTTGGACACATACAGCACAACGGTGTCCCCTGCACTGAGAACCGTTCCCTGGGCAGGCTCGGTACGGGTAACGTAGCCGACCGACACCGTGTCGCTGTCCTCATACATAATG
>USTB01000162.1 GCA_900557635.1 uncultured Eubacteriales bacterium | reverse complement strand
GACCGTCCAAACAGGAGCGGCACACCAATTTTCCGCGAAAGCTGCTCAGATTCTGGTGCTGTCCGCAAAAGACGCACACCGGCTGATAGCGCCGCAGAATGATGTTGTCCCCGTCCACAAAGATTTCCAGACTTTCGCGGTTTTGGATCCCCAGAGATGTCCGAAGCTCTGCAGGAAGAACAATTCTTCCCAATTCGTCGATTTTCCGAACGATGCCTGTTGATTTCATAAAAATACCTCGTTGCTATGTCACACAATGAAGCTTTGTGATCATGAGACCATAATAGCATACGAACTGCGGCGTTTCAAGCGGTATTTCATAAACAAATTCGAAATAATTGTGAAGTTTGTCGGCATAAGAGAGGGGAAACGCATGCTTGGTGTCCTATTTTCTGTTTTTATCCTGATCGCAGTCGCATTCGGTATTTTCGGAGGAAACCTGTCCGGAGTTACCGATGCAGCGTTGGACGGCGCGCAGGAGGCGATTCGGCTCACATTTGCCCTGTGCGGCGGCATGTGCCTGTGGAACGGGATCATGCGGGTGTTTTGCGACGCGGGTCTGTGCGATAAGCTGGCGCGACTGCTCGGACGCCCCATGCGATGGCTTTTTCCCGATGCGGCGCGGAAGGGAAACGGACTGCGGGAGATCGCCGCCGCGTTTGCAGCAAATATGCTTGGCATCGGAAACGCCGCGACCCCGCTTGCCGTGCGCGCCATGAAGGCACTGCGTGAGAATGCGCCGCGCGGAGATACGGCGAGCGCCGATATGATCACCTTCACGGTCATGAGCACCGCACCTCTGAATCTGCTCCCCACCACCCTCATTTCACTGCGGCGCGCGGCGGGTGCGGCAAATCCCTTTGACATTCTTTTGCCGGTGTGGATCTGTTCTGCGGGGTGCTGTGCGGTGTCCGTGATATGGTGCCGCCTGCTCGGCGGGCTGAAAAAGGAGAGTGGATAGCGTTGGAGCTTCTTTCCCGCGGCGTGGCGGCGCTGGTGCTTTGCGGCACCGCTCTGTGCATCCTTATATATAGGAAGAAAAATCTGTTCGACAGTTTTTTGGACGGCGCACGCGAGGGCTTGGAGACTTCGATCCGTCTCATTCCTGTTCTGGTGGGGCTGATCATGGCGGTCTCCATGCTGAACGCAAGCGGCTTTCCGGAGGCGCTCGGGGATGCGCTCAAGCCCGTGCTGTCCCGGCTCGGGATCCCCGTGGAAACGGTGCCGCTGATCCTGACAAGACCGATGTCGGGCAGCGCGTCCACGGCGGCGCTCAACGGTATATTCGCCGTGTGGGGCGCGGACAGCCTTGCAGGGCTGTGCGGCTCTGTGCTTGTCGGTTCGTCCGATACCGTGATCTACATTGCAAGCGTCTATTTCGGTGCGGTCGGGATCCGCAAAACGCGCTATGCGCTTTGGGCGGCGTTTCTGACCATGCTGTTTGCCGTCTTTTTCTCGTGCTTCGTGGTCAGATTGCTTCACATGGGCGGGTGAATCGGGTGGAATGTCCGTTCGTTCGGTGCGTGATACGGCGCAAAACGGACAGTTGGGGGACGGATCGATACAGAAATAATATGAACAAAATGTAAAAATTACATTTACGCGAAAAAAATGTTGATTTTTTGCGCGGAAGTGTATATAATGGAAAGGCTTGATGTGCGTTGAAACGGAAGGTGGCTGTGCGGTATAACCCGTGCCGCGCAGGAAATTTCCGCGGAGTATGTCTGGTTTCAAACCGGGCGGCAGAGAATGACCGTCTTTCACCCGGATTCCCCATGCTTTGCCGTGGCAAAGGTACCTTGCGGTGCCGGCGGTGCGGCGCGAGTTGTAAAGGCACAGGATTTCGGTTTTTTGCATGTGATGTCAGGAAACACCCGGCTGAGTGTTCACACCTTGCCGGAATGTCCTGCGGCAGAAAGAACGGACATTGTCCCCCCATTTTATGGGCTCCGCCATATGGGCGGAGGAACAATGAAAAGAGGAGGAAAAACAAGTGGCAGCAGTAAAAGAGAAGGTCAGAATCAGACTCAAGAGCTACGATCACACCTTGGTGGATCAGGCGGCGGCGAAGATTGTGGAAGCAGCCAAGAGAAACGGCTGTGAAGTGTCCGGTCCCGTTCCGCTCCCCACCGAGAAGGAAATCGTAACCATTCTGCGTGCAGTCCATAAGTATAAGGACAGCCGCGAACAGTTTGAGCTTCGTACTCATAAGAGACTGATCGACATTATCAAACCCTCGGAAAAAGCAATTGAAGCGATTTCCGCATTGGAACTTCCCGCCGGCGTTGAGCTTGAGCTGAAGGCGTAAATGCCGAGGCGCGCCGGAGCGATCCGGACAAGTTTAACCGACGGACAGTTTTATGTCATGTTGGCACAGCCAACCAATAACTAAAACAGGAGGAACAACATAATGAAAAAAGGTATTATCGGCAAAAAGCTGGGTATGACGCAGATTTTTGACGAAAACGGTAACGTGATTCCGGTCACCGTTATCGAGGCAGGTCCGTGTGTGGTTTCCCAGATCAAGACTCTGGAAAACGACGGCTACGAAGCAGTTCAGCTCGGCTTTGAGGACATCGCGGAGAGAAAACTGACCAAGGCTGAGATCGGTCATTTCAAGAAGAACAATCTGGCACTCAAGAAGCACCTCAAGGAATTCCGACTTGACGATTGCTCGGACTTCAAAATCGGCGATACCGTTACCGCTGAAACGTTTGCGGCAGGTGAAAAGGTCGACGTTACCGGCATCACCAAGGGTCACGGATACACCGGTTGTGTTAAGAGATGGAACCAGCACATTCTGAGAATGACGCACGGTACCGGTCCGATTCACCGTCAGCCCGGTTCCATGGGATGCACCTCTACCCCTTCCCGTATTTTCAAGAACAAGCACATGCCCGGACAGTACGGTAACGAGCAGGTCACGGTGCAGAACCTGACGGTCGCCAAGATCGATGCAGAGCAGAACCTGATCGCAATCAAGGGCGCCGTTCCCGGCGCTAAGGGCGGTATTGTGTTCATTCGCGATACCGTGAAAGCATAAGCGGAAGGAGGATATTACGATGCCAGTAGTAAAAGTTGTGAATATGGCGGGTAACGAAACCGGATCCATCACCCTTTCGGATACCGTGTTCGGTGCAGAAGTCAATACTTCGGTTCTCCATGCCGCTGTCAAGATGTATCTTGCAAATCAGAGACAGGGAACGCAGTCCGCACTTACCCGTACCGAGGTTTCCGGCGGCGGCAAGA
>USTB01000161.1 GCA_900557635.1 uncultured Eubacteriales bacterium | reverse complement strand
AGAAGCTGGGTCAGAGTTACATTGCACTGGGAAATGGTATCCAGCATTTCGGAGTGCTTGTCCAGACGCTCCTTATCCCGCTCCAGCGCATCCTGAATGCGTTCGGTTTTCAGGTCGCAGACCTCGCGTGTCACCTCAATTTTTTGTTGCGAGGTCATCGTCGGCGATCTTCGTGCTTTCGGTTTTGACATCGCTGTCCACCCACTTCCCGATCAGAGCCTCTCTGTCCACCGCGCTCTCACTCATAATGTAGGCGATAGCGGAGCAAAGTGCCGTGACCGCGCCCGTGAGCTGTGCGGCAAGGTCCTCCAAGCCGAACATGGCGCAAACTCCTGCGATGACGGAAGCTACGGCAAGAATGAATTTTCTGGATGTAAATTTACGAAGCATATGATTTCCTCCTACAATATATTATGTTTTCTGTTTTTTTACTGATGAATCAGACGGTAGAGCACGCGGCAAAGCTGTTCAGCGCTGACTGCGTCCGTGCGGCAGGCGGGCAGTTCGCCGTCGATCCCGACCGATGCCGTCCACGCACGGATCTCGTTTTCCTCGTTCTCCGCACGCTCGGCGGCATCCTGCTTCGCCAAAAGCTGACCGATCAGGGTGTACGTCTGTTCCCGTCTTTTCATGTACTGCGTTGTGACGTTTTTGGTCGCCGCAAGCATAGCGTCAAGCGTTCCGCCGTTCTGCACGGCGGCTGACGTGAGCGCCTTGAGCTTTGCGCTGGCAGGACCGTACTGATTTGCAAAATCACAGTAATACAGGATCGCGCCGGCATCGCGCAGTCCGGCGTTTTTTGCGCGCTTCACATTACCGGACACATAGGAAGCCGCAAGCGCGTCCTGACACTGCTTTCCGATCTGCGTGGTGATGGCGGCGCGGAGATCGGGTACCTCCGCATCGGTGGCGGGACGCTGTGCCCACAGATTTCCCGTTTTGCAGAGATCGACGATCCACTGTGCCGCCTGACCGCCTGCGTGCACAATGTCGCAGAGCAATTGTCCCGCATTCGCGCCGTGAAAGCCGAAAATGCCCATTCCCATAGCGCCGCTGTCGTTTTTCACCACCGAGGCATAATTCCCCTCGTTCCGTGTGATCACGCGCACCGCTAAGGCACACAATTCGCTGTCTGTCATGTTGTACTCCTTTTCTTCGGTCCCAGTTTGTAATAGTAATTCGGCGATTTGAAGCCGTTGTCCGGATATGTCCCCGCCTCACCGGACACGCCGTGCGGCGTATCTGCCACAAACACACGGACGGTATACGTGCCGTTTCCCTCCGCCGTCCAGTGATACAGGGTGGTACCGTCGGTTATGCCTGCCTCGAGCGACACCGAGAACAAGCCGTCATAATCGGTCTGCGCCTCGCCGATGATATGGTAGCCCACCGTATCGCCCTCAAAGGTCATCGAGGAATAATTCGCATTCCCCGCGATCATACCGACCGTGGGCGTAACATGATTCACGATGGCGATTCTTTTTCGCGGGTAACACGCCCATCTGCACCCCTCATAGGGCTTGCGCCCCAGAAGCAGACGGCGGCGTCTGAGCATATCGGAGAGCAACATATTACGCCTCCTCCCACAAATGGGACAGCACGCACCCGTCGCAAACCGATATTTCCCACAGCTCTCCGTTGCATGCCGCCGAAAAGCCGTCATCGCTTGACATCGCATGCTCGACCGAGAGCGCGACCGTGCCCTCGTCGGCGGTGCGGAGCATGATGTGGCAGGTGAAATGCCCGTCCGGACACACCATTTTCAGCTTTGTTACATTCTCCAGCAGATATGTGGTATTGTCCGCAAGCTCCAGCGTCTCTCCCGCCGCCGTTACGGTTGCGGGATCGTGCCGCAGGGATGCGACCCACGCCTCCTCGCTTCCCGAAAAGCCGTATTTGCAGGCGATGGCATAGGCGGAAAGCACGATGGGCTCTCTGCCGTCACAGCTTGCCGCGTGACGGCGCATGTAATCGGAGAACCGATCATTGAACAGGGCGATCATGTTGTTATATCTCTCCGCTTCACCGTTGTACAGCTCGATCATGGCGATGAGATATGCGGTGTAAATGCCGATGGCATCCTCACCGAGCACCGCCTGCGTATCGGTTGGCGTATCCTTGGTATAGGTCACGGTGTCCGCCGACGACAGGAGCAGAATGCGGTTTTGAATCATGGTATCCAGCTCGGACAGCCAGATCAGCTTCACCGAGGTCGGATACGCATTGCTTTTCAGGGTATCGGTGCATGTGATGATTTCCGATAAAGTCATGTAAAATCCAGCCTTTCTGTCGGGTCACATACCCGACCGCCGCGCACCCGAAGTCGATGTCTTCGGGTGCGGGCAACACACAGATCAGTTCCCGGTGGTCGTTGTCGTGGTCTTAACCAGCGTATTGCCGACCGCAATACCGCCGATTGCCGCAAAGCGCCAGTCGTTGAAGCCTGCAATGAAGCGGGCGTAGCCGTACCAGATGTTTGCGGAGGTGTTGTCGTCCACAACCGAACGAACGTCCAGAGGCGTACGATCCAGCCATACCGCGCCTGCATTCTCGCGGTTGTACTTGGAGTCCATCAGGATCCAGTAGTTGCCGGTCACGTCCAGATACGGATTGACCACAACATTCCATCTGCCGAAATGGTAGTTATAGCCGTTGTTGGAGGTTGCGGGATCGCACTCCGCGCCGATGACCGAGAACACCGCCTTTTTCAGCTCGTAATTGTTGGGAATCATGATGGTGTCGGGAATCACGCACAGCAGTTCTCCGTTATCGCCCCGGAAATTCTGCATCTGGCACTCGCATGCAGCAAGCGCATCGGCGGAGAATTCATCGGCAAACAAATTCGCCTGCGTCTTGCTGTTGAGCTTGGAGGTATGACCTGTGGAAAACAGAGCTTTGCCGTCCGCACAGGTGATGTCGAATTCGCGTCCGCCGAACGCAACCTTGCTCTTCAGCTCCATCGCGCCGCTGTACAGTGCAGAGCCGAAGCGCTCGCGAGTGCGGTAGTAGCCGGTAACAAACGCAGACGGTTTCTTGCGCAGATCGATGAGCTTGGAATCCTCCACGATCTCGCGGGAGAGGGAGAAGGAATCCTTCCAGGTCATATGCTCAAAGAATTTGGTGTAGGATTCCTGCATACCGTCCACAGGAGATGCGCCGTTCTCGCCGACGGGAGAGAAGCCGTCCATGGCGGTCATAGAGGTAAACTTTTCTCCGAAGTGGTTGGAGTTTTCCATGCAGAACAGGTACGGC
>USTB01000160.1 GCA_900557635.1 uncultured Eubacteriales bacterium | reverse complement strand
TGACCCTGCCGAGCATTGGCTCAATGCTTCAAACCGAACCAATGAGCTTGATGCCAACGCAACCGTCACGCATGAGGCCTTCAACTGCGCTGTGTGCGGCGGCGCTCGCTCCTTTATGGCATGGCGCACACCGGAATATACTCGTAACGGTGAGACCGCTATGACCCGCAATGTTCGTTATTCGGACGGTACGCTGGTAGGCGGTGAGGGTACAGGTGCGGTAATGGACGGTCTGCCCGGCTCCAACGCATATTATACGGGCTATCATTGGACTAAAGCCTGTTGTGAGGCCTGCGGCACCATGAACAGCAATGGCGGCATCAACGGCTATGGCTTTGGCCGCAATGTGTACAACCTGTACGATTGTGCTGCCGAGTTCATGGAAGATCTGGATAAGCGCGTAACATATGAGTACGCAGATGACACCTACCACACCGTCACTACCAAAGGCGGCTCCTACTGCTGTTTCTGCTATGGTACGATCTATGAGTCCAGTTCTAAGCTGGAGCGCCACAGCATGGTAACAGAAGTGCTGCCCCAGCCGGCGAATGGCCGCTTTGCAGTGGTGGAGAAGTGTAGCCTGTGCGACTATTGCTGCACAAGGGGCTGGATGACAGTGCTGAACGCCTGCGGGTCCAGCTCCGGGATACAGCGCAGCAAGGACGCCGGGATGAGTACGGTGGCGACGATATCGAGGATACCGCGGTCAGCGGCTCCAAGCGAGCCGCCGCGGAACTGTTGAAGCAGCGCAAGGAGAAAGCCACAGAGCAGCCGAGCGATCCTGCACGGAATGGCGCGTCAGCACCAGATGCACACAGGAATGAAAGTCCCATCATCCGAACCAAAGATACAGAGTTTGCAGAAACCCAAACGCCTGCTGCGACGCCCCAGGCACAAGCGCGTCGCGTTGCGATGCAGAAAGCGGCAGCCGTCAAGACGAAGGACACCTATATCGAAACACAGGTGAAAACCAGTGTCACAGAAGCACCGGAGCCACAGCGGCAAGGACAGCGGGCATTCGTCCGGGAACAGGGACGCAAGGCGATGCGGCGGACGAGGCTTCGGCAGACGGAGCAGAACAGACGGCTTCGGAATACATCACCAGGTCTCGGCACTTCGGAAACGATCGGTACAGCACAAAATGCGGAGGATCTTTCACACAAAAATATTAAAGAGAGGACCAGTATTCCGTTTCCGAAAGCTTCTCAAAAAGCGCTTTTGAAGAAAGACGGGCAGGCTGAATATTCCGTGCAGAAGACCGCGCAGGCGGCAGGCAGGGCGCTTCGCGCGATCCTCGCCGCTGCCCGCAGTCTGCTTGCCGCCATGATGGCAGTGGCGATGTCCGTAACGGGCACTGCCGCCTCCAACATTGCCGTTTGCGGGCTGATGTGCTGTGTCGTGCGCGTGGTGTGCCTCCTCTTCCTCTCCACCATGGAAGAATTGGTGCCCATCGCGAATTTCGGCGATACCGACTCCTTCTTCTCCCCTGCCTTCTTCCTGCCGATCGGACTGCTCCTTGAGGTTTGGACCTCGGAAAGCATGATCACCGCGCCCATCATTTGGTATAACCTTGCCATCACCGTCGCGCTCATCGCAGTTGCAACACTGCTGTACCGCCTGCGCCGCAGTGAGACCGCAGGAAGCAGTGCACCGAGCCGCGCGTGGCAACATGTGTACCGCTGTGCCTTCTGCGCCCCCTTCGCCATCACCGTCGCCGCACTGTGCTACCAGTCCACCGTGGACGCCGTTGCGGTTATGCTGGTTGTCACGCTCATCATTTACTTCCTGTATGAGCTGATCACCACGAAAAAGCTGAAAAATCTGCTCAGCGCCGCCCCCTACCTCGGGGTTCTCCTGCTCGTGGGACTCCTGTTTGCGGGCACGATCACGGCGGCACGTGAGATCACCCTGTCCGACACCCCGAGCGCGGAGCAAATACAGTCGGTCTCGCTCCCCCGTCTGGAGAACAACGGGAGGGGTTCGAGTTTTGAAAGCCTCGTCATCGACGGCGCTTCCACCGACGATTCCAAAGCGCTTGCTCTGGTAGCCGATAACCTCAAGAGTGCCGTTGATGCCATTCGCAACGATAATTTCTCCGATTATCGCTACAAGAGAAGTAAAAGCGACGATATGGGTTATTCAACTTTTGATGTCGTGATCTGCAAAAAAGACGGCTCACGCATCACACGGACGCTTACCATGTCCGTATTCGACTACCAAACCATTGTGAATTGCATCTGCGATTCCCCCTCCTTCCGCGAGGCAGTGCTCTCCATGCCGTCCGCCGAGGAAATTTCCAAAATCTCCGCTGTGCAAACATTCAATACGCAAGAGACACGGACGAAAATATGGACGCAATTTCTTGCCGAATACAATAACCTTTCCGAAAAAGAAAAACTGCAATTGAAGGGCTATGTGTCTACCGGCACCGATGCCGCAGAACAGTATTTGGTGGTTGGCGGACTGCACAACGGGATACAGTTCTCCTCCGCCTATCCGTTGAACGAGCATTTTCCGAAAACCAAGAAGCTCATAAACGAAACACCCGCGCAGGACGGGGAAAGTACATTGGAGACCATGAAGCGTCTGATGCAGGATTTCGTCAACACCGATTTCGAGAATATGGGCTACGATCCGATTTATTTCAGCAGTTCGTTGTCCTTCCGAAACCGCTTGTCGGACGGCCGCATTTTCCTCGCCTGCACGTGGGATAACTCCTTTTCCAACCCCACGCCGGACAGAACGGAGGATGCGGAAGAGATGATCCGTTGCGTCAACCTGATTTTGGAGCACTGGGACGAGATCACCGACACCGAGCAGGCGCCCGAAAAGGTCGTAGCGGTGTATTTCGGGGTCACAAAAGAAAATACCACAGATTACTCGTCGGAGAGCGGTATCGCATTCCTGTGCTTCAGCGATGAGCTATTGTCGGAAATCGCGGAAAAGCCCGCGCAGAATTGATGCAAACAGCGGCGGACAGGTAATCGGAGCGGGTCAGAGGAAATTCACAGTTGATTCAAGACGAACACACATGTTTGTGCTATCATAGGATCGGGAACGCGGGATGCCGCCCGCATCCGACGGCGCGGCATCCGCATCCGTCCCGCATCGAATCAACCGTGAACCACACCCAAACAAGGGAGCATACGATGAACGCCGCTTATTTTTTGATTCCGAAGGCGAAAACCGCCTTCCTGTACGCCGATTATACCGTCCGTCAGGGGCTGGAAAAGTTGCACCATTACGGATATACCGCCATT
>USTB01000159.1 GCA_900557635.1 uncultured Eubacteriales bacterium | reverse complement strand
CATTAAAGCTGATGCCGTCCACAGCCTTGACCGTGCCTGCGTCCGAGAAGAAGTAGGTTTTCAGGTTCTCAATCTCCAGAACGTTTTTGGGGTCCTTCATCGTGGTGAGGTACTCCGATTCCGGCACGTTTTTGCGCTTATGCAGTTTTTCGTATTTATTGGTAATGCGTCGGTTATTGCGGGATATCTGACGCGCTTCCTTTGCGGATAAGTAACCCTCCGCATGCTTTTTTGCCATCGTTGCTTCCTCCCTTCTCAGCGTTTCATCTTCGGGTCAAACGCATCGCGCAGACCGTCGCCCAACAGGTTGAATGCCAAAACCGTCAAAAGCAGGCACACACCGGCGGGAATCCAAACGAACCAGTAAGAGGTCAGGACGAAGGTATCGTTGACATCGCTGATAATGTTACCCCACGATGCAAACGGGAAACGGACGCCCAGTCCGAGGAAGGACAGCGTCGCCTCGGTGATAATGGTGGAGCCGAGACCCATGGTGCAGGTCACGATCAGCTGAGGAATGACATTCGGAATCAGGTGGCGGAAAATACGGCGGGAAACGCGGATGCCGCATGCCTCGGTCGCCGTCATGAATTCCTGCTCACGCAGAGACAGGATCTGACCGCGCACCAGACGGGCAACGCCTGCCCAGCCGAGCACACCCAAAAGGATCATCAGGTAGATCATACGGATCTGCGGATCGACCCGCTGCTTATCCATCATGGCGCCCAAAATAATCAGGATCGGCATGGACGGGATACAGTAGAAGATATCCACCACACGCATGATCAGGTTGTCCACCCAACCGCCGAAATATCCGGCAATACCGCCGAAAATGACACCGATAAATGTTTCCAAAAATACCACGATGAAGCCGATGACAAGGGATACTTTGCCGCCGTACATAATACGGGTGAGCATGTCCATGCCGTTGCCGTCGGTGCCGAGCCAGTGCTCGGCGGTGGGGAAGGAATATTTGTCGTACACGTAGGTGCTCTCATCCTTAAGGATGGACCATTCGTCATGGTTCGGGTCGTAATTCACCTGGAATTCGACCTCCTGATCCTCCCCTCCCACACGGATGGTGTGACGGAAGGTGGAACCGGTGCCGCGCTCCATAGCTTCAACAGCCGCCGCCTCAAATTCACGCGTGAGCACCACGTCGGTGGCGGAGGCGCTGAACACTCTGCGTCCGATATAGCCGTACGGCTCGCCCGCGCAGTAGATCTCGCCGTCGTCGTCCACGGTGTATTCCGTGTCGTTATAACGGAAGGTGTTGCCTTCGCCGAAATATGCTTTCAGCGCCTGATAGATGAACTCGCCTGCCGGCTTGTCCTTCTGTCCGGTGATGGAGACGTTATCCATGTAGATGATACCCACGGGCACGCCGTCCACCGTCGCGCTGTAGAAATTGTCGTCGGCGCCTTCGCTTTCCTTCTGCACCGTATACTCGACATTCTTATATTTGAAGGAATCCTTTTTGCCCGTGATTGCAAGCTGAAGCTGTGCCTTGATGACCGTATCGAATTTTTCGGGGTCTAAGGTCGCGTCGCGGTACTCGGTGATCTCCTTCATGGATGCATATGCCTTTTGCTGCATCTCATAGCGATAGAAGCTCTGATCCTCCGCATACGGGGTAATCAGTCCGCCCACAAACGAGAACAGGAACATGAAGATCAGCACGGAAAGACCGGTAACTGCCAGTCGGTTTCGGAAAAAGCGCTTTGCCACCAGTGCGCCGGGAGAGAGCACCTTTACACGGCGGTCATCGTTCAAAGAGAAGTTTTCATCCGCATCGTCGGAGCCGGAGGCACGGAGCGCCGTTTCGGCAAGCTCCTTTTTTACCTTCTCGTCCGCATTGCGGCGATCCTGATTGTCTTGATTCATGAATAGCTCCTCCTTCCTTTACGCAATCCGCACACGCGGGTCAACCACGGCGTACAGGATATCGGAAATCAGGTTCCCGAGCAAGGTGAGTATCGCCATGAAAACAAGATAGAACATGGAAAACGGGATGTCGCCGCCGACCATCGAGACATAGGACGTGTATCCGATGCCGGGAATGGAGAAGAGCTGTTCGGTGATCAGTGCGCCCGCAAACAGACCGGGCAGAGAGCCGCCGATGATGGTGACAATGGGAATGAGGGTGTTGCGGAAGGCATGGTGATAAATGACCTTGCGCTCGGACAGACCCTTGGCGCGTGCCGTGCGGATATAATCGGAATTGAGCACCTCAAGCATGTTGGTTCGGGTGTAACGCATAAGCGAACCCACGCTGACCACCACAAGCACCGTAATGGGCAAAACCAAATGCGCCGCGCGATCCCAGAACTGATCCCACGGACCGAGCTGTTCGTAGAAGCGTCCCGTCAAACCGCCCAGTTCGAACCAGCCCAGCTTGACCGAAAAGACGAGCTTCAAAAGGGAGGCAAAGAAGAAGGTGGGGAGCGAAATGCCCGCCAGAGCCACGACCGAAATGACATAGTCGGACTTGGAATACTGCTTGGTCGCCGCAACCACACCGAGGGGAACGGCAATGAGGATTTCGATGACGAAGGAAATGGCGCCCATCACAAAGGAAAGCCATACCGTGTCGTTGAACTTGTCCAGAACGGGAACGTTCCATACCCAGCTATCGCCGAAATCACCGCGTGCCATATTTCCGAGCCAGCCGAAAAAGCCGATAACGGGATTGGTGTTCATCTGGTATGTTGCAGACAATTGCTCCATCCATTCCTCATACGTTTTGCTGGCGCCGCCCATCATGGACTTCTGGCGCGCCATGTTCTCGATGTAGGACGTGGGGAGTGAACGCATCAGCATGTATATGATAAATGCCACAAAAAACAATATCACGATGGAAAGCAGTATGCGTTTGAGGATGTACTTGTGCACAAAATGACCTCCGTTTCGCGTGGAAAGATAATGGGACAACGCAAAGGATCAAATTCCGAAAATTTCCGATAGGCAGATAACAAATCGCGCGCCCCGACGGGTCGTACCGTCCGTCGGCAGGGCGTAAAAAGCCCTACATATCAAGCAACTGTTCCGAACGTACCGTCGGAGCAGTTGCTTGATATGTAGCAGGGGTCGTCCTGCGGCGATTGTGCCGCAGGACGACGTTGACTGCTTCATACCGCTTGCACGGTCGCATCATACGACCGTGCAAGAAGGAAATTGCAACCGAAGAACGGGTGATCCGTTCGATCAGTCAGCCATCTCCATGTTCTGAACCTCAGACATCCAGCCGTAGAAGGTGGTGATA
>USTB01000158.1 GCA_900557635.1 uncultured Eubacteriales bacterium | reverse complement strand
ATGCTGGTCAGTCCGATGCCCCACAGAACGCAGCGCATGGCCTGCCGCCAGGGGGTCACCCGGGCCGCCGGCAGCTGCTCCTCCGGCAGCTGCTCCAGCAGGGTCTGCATATCCCGGTCAAAGCGGATGTCGTCCGTCACAGCAGGTCACCTCCCAACAGATTCCGCAGTCTCTGCCGCAGGCGGTACAGCCGCCCCTCGGCGGCCCGCTCCGTGATGCCCAGCTCTGCGGCGATCTGCTCCGCCAAAAGTGCGGACTGATCAAAGCCGAAGCGAACCACAGCCCGACAGGAACGCGGCACATAGGTCACAAGAACATTCCGCCACACCTCGTCCGCACTCCTTTGCAGAAGTGCCGCCGCCTCCCGCGCGGCAAACTGCACGGCGGTCTTGCGGTAATCCCGCTTTGCCCGACGCAGATACGCACTGACGGCATGATTGGGATTCGGAGAATATGCGGAAAGATAACACAGGGTATCCACGCCGCGCAGAGGGTGGCGCTCGGTCTTTCCTGACAGCTTGTCCTGCTCCCACCGCGCCCGACAGGACGGACACAGCGCCTCGCCGCCGGTTTTGGTACGGCACAGAAAGCAACGTGTGGGAAACAGAAGCTCAGCCAGTGCCCGCCCGATGCTCATTGCTCGGTCGCCCTCAGCATGGCGCGCAGTCCCGTGTAGCGGAGCGCCTGCCGATTGTTGTCCACCATGGTCATGACCACGTCCTCACGTCCCACAAGGATCACCATGTTCTGCGCCCGCGTGACGGCGGTATACAGAAGATTCCGCGTCATGAGCTGGGGCGCGAAGCGATACATGGGTATGATCACGACGGGATATTCACTGCCCTGACTCTTGTGCACCGTGATGGCATAGGCATGCTCCAGATCGTCGGTTTGGGAGAATTCATACTTCACCGTGCGGTCGTCAAACCGAACCGTGACGGTCTCCTCCGACGGGTCGATCGCGGCAATGATGCCGATGTCGCCGTTAAAAACGCCCACACCCTCACTGCCGTCGTCTTTTTTCCATGAAATATCGTAATTGTTGCGCACCTGCATCACGCGATCCCCTTCACGCAAGGTCACATCACGTGATTTTTTCTCGCGCTTTGTAGGTGCGGGGGGATTGAGCGCCCTCGGGAGGAGCGCATTAAAAGGGATCGTCCCCGCCGTTCCCTTGCGGGAGGGAGAAATGACCTGGATCCGATTCCGGATATCCTCCCCATAGGTCTTGGGGAGACGGTACAGGCACAGATCGACCACGGTGCGCGCGATATCCTCGTCATTCGGACGGCGCACAAAAAAGAAATCGCTCCGCTTGGAATCAAGCGTGGGATATTCGCCGTGGTTGATGGCGTGCGCGTTGGTGATAATGAGACTTTCGTCCGCCTGACGGAACACATGGTTCAGCTTGACCGTGTGAAACCGCTCGGAGGCGATCACGTCGCGCAGGACGTTTCCCGCACCGACAGACGGAAGCTGGTCGGCGTCGCCGATCAGGATCAGACGCGCACCGGGCTTGACCGCCCGCATCAGGGACGCCATGAGCGAAATGTCGATCATGGACGCCTCATCGATGATCAGCGCATCCTCGTCCAGTAAATTGTCCGCATCCCGACGGAATGCAGGCTCGTCCTCCCCTGAATATTCCATTTCCAGGAGACGGTGAATGGTCTTTGCCTCGCGCTGGGTCGCCTGCGACATCTTTTTTGCCGCGCGTCCCGTGGGCGCCGCCAGTGCGGTATCCATGCCGAGGCTGTCAAATATGCGCAGAAGCGCCCGTATGACCGTGGTTTTACCGGTGCCGGGACCGCCCGTCAGGATCATGACGCCGCCCGCCATTGCGCTGTGGATCGCTTTTTTTTGCATGGACGCATATTCGATGCCGTCCTCTAACTCGATGGTGGAAATATACCGATCCACGTTTTCCACCGAGATGCGCTCGCACAGCTTGTCCAAAAGGTCGAGCTTGCGCGCCGTGTAGCTTTCGGCTTCGTAATAGGACTTGAGGTAAACGCAACGGTAACTCTCGGTTCCCACCGTGACCAGTGCGCCCGCGTTTTCCAGTGCTGTCAGTCCCGCTTCCACCTGCGGCTCGCTCACAGAGAGCATCTGTGCCGCCGCCGCAACCAATTTCGGACGCGGGATAAAGACATGTCCGTTATTGATGGCGTTATAATTTAAGAAATACTTGATCCCCGCGCGGATGCGGTATTCCGAATCCTGACGGATCCCGAGGTCGCGCGCGATCCGATCCGCACGCTCAAAGCCGATCCCGTAGATCTCGTCGCACAGGGAGTACGGATTTTCCTTGATGACGTCCACTGCCGAACCGCCCCAGCGGTTATAGACCTTGACCGCCGTTGCGGGACCGAAAAAGTCGCGGCAGAACATCATCACGGAGCGAATGCCGAACTGCCGTTTGAAATTCTCGGAAATTTCCTCCGCTTTTTTGCGGGAAATACCGGGAATGCCGGCAAGGAGATCGGGGTGGTTTTCCAAAACATCGAAAGTGTCCTCGGCAAACCGATCCACGATCTTTTTCGCAGATGCGGGGCCGATTCCCTTGACGGCGCGGGAGGAAAGGTATTTCAGGATCGAGGCGGCAGACTCCGGAAGCTGTTTTTCAAAGCTCTCGGTACGGAACTGCTTGCCGTACTGCGGGTGGGTCTGCCATGTTCCCATCACGCGGATCATTTCGCCCTCGTGAAGAAAGGGCATCACGCCGACCACGGTCACAAGCTCTTCCCCGTTCACGGCAAGGTCGCAGACCGTGTATCCGTTTTCCGCATTCTGGTAGGTGATTCCCTCAACCGTTCCCTCCAGCATATCAAGTGCGTCATTATTCAAGGTCGTTTGTTCCATGCACACTCACTTCCGCCAACGCTTCCACAAGCCCATCCAGACGCCGTATGCGCCGTAGACCGCGAAAACCGCCGTCAATATTTCCAACGCTATGTACCACACAATGTTCCCTCCCACTGGCAGTGTATGCAAGCGGGAATGGGTGTGTCCGTCGCGCCGACGCTTTCCGCGGCAATATTCATATTACCCGACGTCATCGGCATGACGCTGTTTTGTACCTGTCGACACCCAAGGAGACTCAGCCCAGCTTCATCGACATATCAAGGTTTTCCCACGGCGCCTTCAGATCCTCGCGTCCCATATGACCGTATGCGGCAAGCGGACGGTAGATCGGACGGCGAAGGTCAAGCATCTTGATGATACCAGCCGGACGAAGATCAAAATTCTCACGAACGATCTCAACAAGCTTAGTCTCAGAAAGCTTAC
>USTB01000157.1 GCA_900557635.1 uncultured Eubacteriales bacterium | reverse complement strand
GCTTCGGCGACCGCCGCAAGGAGATGCTGCAGGATATCGCCGTGCTGACCGGCGGTCAGGTCATCAGCGAGGAACTGGGCCTGACCCTGAAGGACGCCACCATCGACATGCTGGGCCGTGCCCGTCAGGTCAAGGTCACCAAGGAGAACACCATCATCGTGGACGGCATGGGCGATCCCCAGGCCATCAAGGACCGTGTGGCTCAGATCCGCGCCCAGATCGGCGTGACCACCAGCGAGTATGACAAGGAGAAGCTGCAGGAGCGTCTGGCAAAGCTGTCCGGCGGTGTTGCAGTTATTAAGGTCGGCGCCGCAACCGAGACCGAGATGAAGGAGAAGAAGCTTCGCATCGAGGACGCTCTGTGCGCAACCAAGGCGGCAGTCGAGGAAGGCATCGTAGCGGGCGGCGGCGTTGCACTGCTGAACTGCGTGAAGGATGTTTCCGCTTTGCTCGACACGGTGGACGGTGACGAAAAGACCGGTGTAAAGCTCGTCATCCGCGCTCTGGAGGAGCCGATCCGTCAGATCGCCGCAAATGCAGGCTTTGAGGGCGCTGTGATCGTAGATAAGATCCATAGCAGCAACAAGGTCGGCTACGGCTTCGACGCCGCAAAAGAGGTCTACTGCGATATGGTGGAATGCGGCATCGTCGACCCGACCAAGGTGACCCGTTCCGCACTGCAGAACGCCGCATCCATTGCATCCACGGTTCTTACTACCGAGGCACTGGTTGCCGATAAGAAGGAACCCGCACCCGCAGCGCCTGCCGCACCCGGCATGGACGGCGGTATGGGCGGCATGTATTGATCCGCCCCGCGTTATACGGTATAAGATCAGTCCGCTCGGACACTGCTCACGCGGAAACGGGGATCGGTTTCCCGTTCCCGCACAGGCGGTGCACGGCGTGGCGCCAAAAGAGGAATTGCAGACGAAAACTGCAATTCCTCTTTTTGTGCATTCGCATAAAAATCGGTGTACAATACTTGACAATTCCCGACATTTTGGTATAATAGAATCGGAGCTTTGGGATGCCGCCCGAGCAAAAGTGGTTTATTACCGTCCGTTTCGGGGACGGGAATCCATCATGCAAAGGAAACCGTGGTTATGAAAAGATTTTGGTGTATCTTTACCTTATGCGCGATCCTGTCGGGAACGGTCTTTACCCTTCTTGTCGCAGGGTTGTCGCTCGGCGACGTGAACGGAAACGCATCGCTCGATTCCAACGACTGCGCGCTCATCCGTTCCGCGTTTCTCGGAAATCTCACACTGGGCAGGGAGGAACAGAGCGCCGTGGACATCAACCAGAACGGACGCGTCGATTCCAACGACTACCTGTTGGCTCGTATGGCGGTGCTCGGGATCACCGGACCTGAGTCCTTCTATCTGAGCGGAGAGCCGGATATCTCTGTTTATTCCACAGAGGTGCAGGCGGCTTATGCGGGCTATGCAAGCCGCGCGGATTCCGTCCTTCGCTACTATTACGCGAAGCCTATGAAGGCAGACCTGAACTGGACACTGCCTGCCGAGGCACTGGTGCGTCTGGCGCTGAACTCCGATCTGTCGGTCGCCAATCAGAACCTCAGAACGCTTTGCGCCGATTATCCTGCCGACACCTCCAATACCTTCGCTTCCTATTTTTGCATGGATATGATCCTTCGGAGCTACCTGCAATACGGGGATCGTCTGGAGGCAGAGACCAAGACGGCGATTGAGAACTATTTTCTGAATTTTCTGACCCTGAACTCCGATCTCGCCAAGGCAAGAACGCTTCCTACGGCAGACAGCTACACGATTTATGACTCGGAAAACCATCACATCGTGCAGAGAACCGCCTTCTATCTCGGTGCGGCGATCCTGATGGATGCCGGAAAAGAGAACACCCGATTGAGCGACGGCAACACGGTCAGCACGCATTTTTCCGCATGGGAGACCTATCTCACGGCTTATCTCGCCGTGCGCGGCAAATACGGGGTGAACATCGAGAACGGCTCGCAGACCTACATGAAGTATACCGTGGGTGCGCTTCTCAGCCTGTACGATTTCGGCAGAAGCGAGGATCTGCGCCGTCTCAGCCGCAATACCGTGGATGTCTATATGGCGGAAACCGTTGTGCAGACTGCTGATAATTCGCGCGGCGGCGCTACCACCCGTTGCTACAAGAAAAGCGCATCCAGCCCGCTCGGCGCGGCGGAGTATTATGCGGCGACCTTCTTTGGGACGAATTTCAATATCTTCAAAAAGATCACATATCATCCGGCGCTCCTGTCGGTGGCGCTCACCACGTACCGTCCGTCCACCTATTTATATGACCTTGCCGTGTCTGATCTGACTGCCGAGCCGTACACCTATCAGGCGACAATGCCGTCCGCCGGTTCGCGTGACTATCTCGGCAACAGCCGCTTCCGCTATAACTTTACGCCCCTCAAGCCGCAGGCACAGAAAACGACTTACGTCTGCTCGGACTACGTGCTCGGCTCTCTGATGGGAGATCGTCGCTCTTCTGCGGGCAATCTGGTCGAGCTGTATCAGCAGAACAAGTGCATGAGCGTGATTTTCTCGGGCGATTACACGGCATATATGGACAACCGTGTGTACTTTACGGGCGCGTCCGAGGATAAGACCGGCTACAATGAGATCGACGGTGTCAGCGAAAAGAGCGCTATGATCGTGGTGCACTGCTCGGAGGCGCTGGAGACGACGCAGTTTATCATGTACGCCTCGTCTGCCTTCACCTTTACGGAGCACGACGGATGGATGGTCGCGCAGGAGCCGAAAACCGGTGCATATATCGCGGTTTACGGAGTCGGCGGTACGCCCTCGCAGACCACATCGACCATCAAGAACATCGTGAACGGTCTCGGCGAGCTTTATTCCTTCGATGATGCCTACAAGGCGGCTGTGGTACAGTGCGCGCCTGCCGATGCCTATGCCTCGGTCGACGAATTTGCTTCTGCACTGCCGCATGTGTTCTTCAACACCAGAACGCGTTTGGTGACCTATCGCTCCCTTGACGGCGATGTGCTCACATACAATCTGTACCGTTCTGCGGCTCCCACGGTCAACGGGAAAGCTGTGGATTTTGAGTCCGGATATCTCTACCGCAGTCCGTATCTGAACAGTATTTACGGTTCGGGTGTGGTCACCGTGACCGATACCCGCGGAAAGACCTACGAGATCACGTTTTGAGTCCGCTTCGGGCGAATGTGTGTCGGTTGTTTGACGGCATTCTGTCCCGATCACTGCGATCTGCCGCATGCAAAGCCCTTCGGTCTTGCATGCGGCAGATTTTTATGTGGGGGTG
>USTB01000156.1 GCA_900557635.1 uncultured Eubacteriales bacterium | reverse complement strand
CGACAAACGCGCATCGCTCCTTGCCCGCGCCACACAAAACGGGTTCTTTCCCGATGAAGCATACATATCCCGCACCGAACAGCTTTCCCGCCGCTGTTCGGACGACAGGGAACAGGTCACCCGTGCCGAGCTTACGCTGGCGGAGGCGCGTTCCGCCGCCGAGACGCAGATCGATGCCCGCGCGGCACAGCGGACGGCGGAAATGGGCGGTGTCGAGGCACTTGTCGCCCGTTTGACCGAGATGAAGCGGCGGCAGAAGCGCTTCCGTGTTTCAGGCTTTCTCTTTTTATGGCTGATCCCGTTGGGCGTCGGCTTTCTGATCCATGCACACCGCATCGGACGGGCATATCGCGCCCTGCTTTCCGAGCTTGGGCTGATGCCCGAGTGGGATATCCCCGCCGTTCTGCGGGAGCGGCAGGCGTGCATGGATGCCGATGCCGCGCGTCGGGAAGCGATATCGGCGGCAGAAGCCCGATTGCAGTCGCTTCGTGAAACGCAGGCGCAGGACGATGCCGCGCTTGCCGCATGCCTCGCCGAATGGGGACAGGTCGATGCGGACACGGCACTGCGGGACGCGCGTTCGGCTTTGGAGAGCATGCGCGAAACCGAGCAGTCCCTCCTGACGTGCCGAAAGACCGCAGAAGCCCTGCAAGCCTCACTTTCCGGCATGCATGAGGGCGTAGAGCGTCGGATATGCGAAGGACTTGCGCAGAAGGGATACCGCCCGTTGAACTCGGACGATATGCCGGACAGCGTCCGCTTACAGGAGCGTGCCGCGCGGGCAGAGCAGGAACGGGAAGCGGTGCACCGCGCCGAGCTTTCTCTATCCGCACGGCGCGCCGCCCTGCCCGATCCGTCTGCATTGCGGGATCAGGGAGACAGCTTACGTGCCGAATATGCACGGCAGATGCGGCGATACCGCGCATTGGAGCTGGCGCAGGACAGGCTGGAGGCGGCTTCGCAGACCCTGCGCGCCGATCTTGCGCCCCGTCTTTCCGCGCGCGCCGGTGCGATCATGGGTGAGCTGACCGACGGAAAATATACGCGCGTCGGTGTCAGGAACGATTTTTCCATGGAATACTCCCGAACCGATGAGGACGGATGTCTCGGCACGCGGGATGTTTCCCACCTGAGCGCGGGCGCGGAGGATCTGGCGTATATCAGTCTGCGCTTGGCACTGAGCGACGTTTTGGAGTTGTCTCACGGGGGACTGTTCCTGTTTGACGAGAGCTTTTCCCGTTTGGACGATGAGCGTCTTTCGCGTGTCCTGCGCCTTATGAGCCGCACGGCACAGCGCGACGGGCGGCAGATCCTGCTTCTGTCCTCCTGTCAACGGGATGCCGCACTGCTTGCGGGGGAGCATTTTCACCTTGTGTCCATGGAACCCGATTAATTAGTAAAATCAGTACCCGGTAAAGAAGAGAAGAAGTATAATTATGAGTACCACAGCGAAAAAACAAAAGCTCGATATGCTGCACGGGTCGCTTTGGGACAAGCTCCCGCGCTTTGCCTTCCCCATTGCGGCGACCGCCATTCTCGGTCAGCTATTCAATGCCTCCGATCTTGCCATCGTGGGCAACTTTGCGGGGGAACAGCGGACTGCGGCGGTCGCCGCCGTGGGCGCAAACGGTCCTGTTATCGGTCTTATCGTCAATCTGTTCATCGGGATCGCACTGGGCGCGAACGTGGTGATCGCGCACGCCATCGGTCACGGGGATCGACAGGCGGTGAAAAAGGCGGTGCACACCTCCATTATAGTGGCACTGCTCGGCGGCTTTGCCGTCGCTGTTCTGGGTGAGCTGATCGCCGCGCCCTTTCTCAGTCTTCTTCGCGTTCCGGACGATGTGTTTCCGCTGGCACTGCTGTATCTGCGCATATATCTTGTCGGTATGCCCGTCATTCTGTTGTATAACTTTGAGGCGGCGATCTTCCGCAGTGTGGGCGAAACCAAGATACCGCTCATCGCCTTAGCAGTGTCGGGTGTGCTTAATGTGGTGCTGAATCTCTTTTTCGTGGCGGTTTTGGGCATGACGGTCAGCGGCGTCGCCATTGCTACGGTGGTCGCAAACGCCGTCAGCTGTGTGATCTTGTTTTGCAAGTTGCGGCACGTGGAGCTGGATATCCGTGTAGAGCCGAAGGAGCTGAAGCTCGATGTCGAAAGTCTGAAGCGCATCCTGCGCATCGGTCTTCCTGCGGGCATTCAGAGCGCGGTATTCTCGATCTCCAACATCGTCATTCAGTCCGCCATCAACAGTCTGGGAACCGATGTCATGGCGGCGTCCGGCGCGGCATTCAATATCGAGATCATTACTTATGATATCCTGAATTCCTTCAGCCAGGCATGCACCACTTTTGTAGGGCAGAACTTCGGCGCGGGCAAGATCAAGCGGTGCAAGCGTACCCTCCTGCTTTGCCTTGCGGAGGGCATGATCACCTTAGTGCTTGCCATTACCCTGATTTTGCTGTGCGGGAAGAATCTCCTGTCCCTGTTCAACGACGATCCGACGGTCATCGAGCTTGGCTACACCCGCCTGATCCACATTGTACCGGCACATTTGTTCAGCCTTTTCTACGACGTGATGTCGGGCTACATGCGGGGATTCGGCATTTCGCTTGTGCCTGCCGTCCTGACAACGGCGGGTGTGTGCGGCATCCGTATCTTTTGGATCCAGATCGTCTTCCCGATGTATCAGAGCTTCCGAGCCATCATGGCTGTGTACCCCATCAGCCTCTGCGCAACCGCGCTGATGATCTTTGTGGCGCTTTTGTGTTATCATCCGTCGCGTCGCCATGCAAGGCTACAGTCGGCGGAAAACGGCTGAGTATATGTCATATAAAAGAAACCGGAACGGCGGCAGGCTGTGTGAGCCTGCAACCGTTCCGGTTTGTTATATATCTGTACAGGGATCGGCAGATCAGTTTTTCTTAGCCGCTTCCCATTCCTCGCGGAACTGACGCACGGTATCGCCGAACATGCCGATGGCGTCCCGAATGACCTGCGGATCGGTAAGGTCGATATCGGCGACCTTGAGGGAATCCAGGGGACTGCGGGAGCCGCCGCACTTGAGGAAGTCAAGATACTTGGCGATATACGCATCTCCCTGCTCCTCCATACGGCGAACGATGCTGGAGGCGGCGGAGATACAGGTGGCGTACTTGTACACGTAGAAATTGTAGTAGAAGTGCGGAATGCGCATCCACTCGCATGCGATCTGAGAATCGCAGACGACGCGCTTGCCGAAATACCGCTTGACCAGCTCATAATAGCGCTCGCACAGAAGGTCGGCGGTCAGGATCTCGCCC
>USTB01000155.1 GCA_900557635.1 uncultured Eubacteriales bacterium | reverse complement strand
CGGGGAAAGGAAGTTCCAAAGATACCCCAAACTGAAGCCGCGGCTCTCGGTGCGGAGGTCGTGCAGTGCGATATGGAGGGTTCGGTATTGATTTTGAGCAAGCTCTTTGACAACCGTCAGTGCCGAAAATCGAATTTTCATAATGCGCATCCTTTATGACAGATATGACAGATCAGACGTCGTAGCAGCAATCGGAGGAATAGGAAACGATCCTGTCGCTTTCGGGACGGAATTCCGGTGGCTGTGCAGGGGCAAAATTGAAGCGGTCAGCCGCAAATATCACAAAACCGCAGGATGCCGCGCTCTGCAAAAACATGTTCCAGTCCGGTGCGGAATTGCGCACGGGCGGGAGCTTGATGCTGTTCGTGACCTCATACGAGAACACAAGGGTATCGGGGCAAAGGGTCTGTGTGTAGGTATACTCATGAAGATGATCCCGCACATATACCTGCTTTCCGTCGCAGACACAGTATGCCTGCTTGCCGAAGAGCATGGCGTGTGAGTAGACGGCGGACAGCAGCAGATCGGTCAGATACTGTGCGCCGTAATAGCAGTCGGACGTCATCACCGCACAGTAGTCTGCGTCGATCTCACGCAGAGAATCCGCAGAGAAGGCGGAGACGGGACGGATACGGACGTTTTCGGGCAACGCGGCTTTCGGAGCTGCGGCATCGGAATACACTGTGAGGTATTTTTTGTCCTGCGTCTGGCGCGCGAAGGCGGCAAGCAGGGCTTTCTGCGCCTCGGTGTCTGCGGCAAAGCCGACAACGTGAACGCGGTACGGCTTCTCCTGCGTGTCTGCAAGCAGCCCCATGTTCTCCAGGATCATGCGGAAGCGCTGATGATAGGTGTGCTTGGAAAAAACCTCGCGGATGCCTCGCAGTGCAAGGCGGTCGCGGTATTCCCGACTTCCCTGCAGGAGATTGAGCGCAGTACGGGTCTCTTCTTCGCTGTGGCACATTGCGACAAGATCGCCGAAGGTGCAGTCGATGCCGAGGGAATAGCCCGATATGACATTGGTTCCGCATGCAAGCAACTCAAACACCCGACGCGCAAACATGGTGGTGGAGGTGGTGACCGAGTTGACGTTGAGGAAAATGTCGTACATCTTATAGGCGGCGCTCATAAGAGAAAAGGGAAGAGAGCCGATGATATGACTGGTGAACGCCTCGGGGAAGCGGTAGTTCGGGCTGACCATTTTGTTGAAGTTGCGGTCGAACACCTGCAAGCCGTATTCCAGAGACGGAACTAATACCGTCTGCATCTCGGTCTTTCGATCCTCGTGCCTGTGATCGAGCCATGAGCCGGCAAAGGCGAGCGATCCGATCTTATTGGTGTATCGGTCGATGGGGTTGTGCAATTCGGGGTTTGCGGCAAATTGCAGGCAGTAGCACCGCTTGTGCCCTACGTCGCCCTGATACCGCTCCACAATGTCGGCATCCGTGGTATACACGTAATCGAACAGACGCGCCGCATCGATAAAGTGCTCATAGTTGACGGGATCTTCCTTGCACCAGAACACGGTGGGAATGTGCTTTTCGTTGCAGTAGCGGATCAGTGCGGGAAGCTCGGAATGCTCACGGCTGGGCAGATCGGAGACCATATTGTCCCATGAGCCGCTGTTTCCGTGCCATGCCGACTCTACAAACAGGAAGTCCACGGGGGTTTGATCGAGTTGAAAGCTCCACTTGTTGGAATCCAGCAGGAGATAGTCTGCCTCGTTGGCAAAGCAGCCCATGGTGAATTCGTCAAAAATGACAGCAACGCGGGGCTTTTTCGTCGATACTGCGGGAAGCTCATGCTTCATTCTCTCCGCATTGCGCGCGATGGTGCGCATAACGCTCTCGTTTTGCCCGGGCTGCGGGTCGAACGTAATATAGGCATTCCGCAGAACGCCTTTCCCCTCGAATTTCACGATCATGCGGTATCGATTATTCCGCGGGAACAGGAAATATTTCTTTTCATTGATCGGGATCTGCCACATGAACTGCTTTTCGCCGTTGACATACGGGATGATGCACAATGTGGCGACCAGCGTGCCGTCGATCTCGCCGCCGAAGCCGATACGGTAGCGCTCGGATTGCAGAGGAAGCGTGATATCGGGTGCCTTTGAAAACTTGAGATCCTGGATCTGATAGGAGAAAAATACGTTCTTTGCGTCCGCATCAATGATCCATTCGTCCTTGGTCGCCTTGATGTAGGGCGAACCGGACGGATAGAACCAAAGATCCTCGGCAGGGGAGATGCGGATCTCGGAAAGATCGGTGTGTTTCGCCGATGCGGCGGCAAAGGTCTGACGCGAAAGTTCAATGCTCTCAATGACCATGGAGCCGCTGCCCGAGCATTGCAGAGCAAGACGGAAGTTTTTGTATTTTTCAGGTATCTCAAGCGGCATGATTCCGTTTGCGGAAAGGCGCAGAAGCTCTACCTTTCTGCCGTTATCATATGCCATGATGTGGAGCTTGCAGGATACGCCCTCGGTTTTCATGGCGCGGAAGGACACCACATACCGTCCTGCGGGAATGGAGAAACTGCTTGTTCCCGCCAAGGAAAATTTACAGTTGTTCTCTTTGTATGCAGCATACGCGGAGACACCATCGGGAACGTTGATCCTCATCGAACCCGGCTCGAAGATCACGCCCTTGGCTCGGTTGATATACCAGTCCACGCGGTTATAGTAAATAAAAATATTACCGTCGATCATTTGGGCGGAACGATAGGAATAGTCGCGCTTCGGTTCTGCGTCGGAATCGGAAGGGGCGTAATTTCTCCCGGATTCGCCTTCGGCAATTTCGTCCTCCATTTTCCACACGGCAAGGACGAATCGCTTCATGATCCGTTTGAGGAAACGCACGAAAAAATTCGGCTTTTTGGTCTTTTTGGTTTGAGCGGGGGCTTGATTGTTCAAGATGTCACACTCCTCTCGGCATCGGTGTTGTCTGCACGGACGGGTGGTAATAATAGCTTGTGGTATTCGCGCAGTAAAACGTTCTTTTCGCTTTGCCAATTCACGCTGACGGCGGTTCGCAGGGAATTGCGGACAAGGTCGGCGTGCAGCTTCGGATCACGGAGCAGTCGATTCACCGCATCGGCTATGGATTCTGGAGAATCGGAATCGACCAGAATACCTGTGCCGTATTCCGTGACGTAGTGGGCAATGGCGGGCAGGTCGGACGCAATGACCGGAACGCCTGCAACGGTATATTCGCTGATCTTATTGGAAAGCGCGGAATGGTGGTTGTAGCAGACATCGCGCAGTACCTGAAATCCGAGGTAAGCGTCCATGGTGTAATACTTCAATTCATCG
>USTB01000154.1 GCA_900557635.1 uncultured Eubacteriales bacterium | reverse complement strand
GATGGGCTGCTGGAGCGAGCAGGAGCTGGTGGGCGAGCAGGGGCACTGGCAGGCGAAAAAGCTCAACGCGGATGCTTCCGAATGGGAAGTGCTGCTCGACGGTGAGAAAGTGGGCGAGGTGAAGTGGGGCCTGGTGGGCGAGCACAACATGCACAACGGCCTGATGGCGATCGCCGCGGCGCGTCACGTGGGCGTACTGCCTGCGGATGCCGCCAATGCGCTGGGCACGTTTATCAATGCCCGCCGCCGTCTGGAGGAAGCGCGCGTACTGGCGCGGAGCACCGGCATGACACAGCATTCCGTGGTGTGCCTGGGCGGCATGACGTGGTGCCTCTTCCCGTGGCTCGGCACACGCTCCTTCCGTACCCTGCGAAAATATCTTACCAAGAACGGCGCGCCCGAGCAGATCAGCCACATGGACTATGAAGGGTGCTTCTATATCACCTTCAAGATGAACGGCGACGGCGAAGGACTGATCCGCCGCCTGTGCGCTGACTTGGAGCGCAACGGACTGGATTGCGCCGCACTGGCAGACCCGCGCGACATTCCGTATTTTGACAAGTACGATTCGCTCATCCCGTCCTCCCTGCTGGCGCAGGCATACGCGGTCGACCGTCTGCGCGCCGACGAGGTTTTGCGGAGACTGCCGCAGATCCGGGACGAATTTAACGCAAACTCTTAAGATGATGCAATGCATCGCCGCACAATTTGCACAGTCACACCGTCTGAATTACGCGGCGAAGCCTTGACATCCCACCGCCGAAATGCTATAATTGTCCGCGATCGAAAAAACAGACGGTGCGGGAGGATACGATATGAAACCGGATGAGAAAACCCCATTGACCGACGACAGCATCGGTGCCTCCGCGTCGCAGAGAAAAGCCGACATCCCGTCCCCGTCGCCCGGGGACGGCGACCCGCATGACCGCACCGCGCGTCTTGCACGGCAGATCGCCCTCATCGGCACGGAGGCGGACGAACGTCTTGCCCGCGCTTCGGTGACGGTGTTCGGCGCGGGCGGCGTGGGCGGCGCGGTGATCGAGGCGCTGGCGCGCGCGGGCGTGGGAAGCATCACGGTGGTGGATTTCGACGTCTTTTCGGTGAGCAACCTCAACCGCCAGATCCTGTGCACCGCCGCCGAGCTGGGACGCAAGAAAGCAGAGGTCGCCGCACAGCGCGTCCGTTCCGTGTTCCCCGACTGCAACGTTCGGTGGATCGACGCCTTTGTCACGGCGGAAAACGCCGACGCATTGGTGACGTCGGGTCAGCCCGAGTTCGTGTGCGATGCCGTGGATAACGTCACCGCAAAGCTCGCGCTGATCTCCGCATGCGCCGCGCACGGCATCCCCGTCGTTTCCTCCATGGGAACGGGTAATAAGCTTGACCCCACTCGCTTTCGCATCGACCGCATCGACCGCACCTCGGTGTGCCCCCTGGCGCGCGTCATGCGGCGGGAGCTGAAGGCAAGGGGACTTTGCGATACCCCCGTCCTTTACAGCACCGAGGAGCCCGTGAAAACCGGGATGCGTACCCCTGCGTCCATTTCCTTTGTGCCGAGCGCCGCCGGACTGATCCTCGCAAGCTATATCATCCGCCGCTTAGCACAGCTCTGATTTTTTTCACTTTGTTATTTCAATTTTTATAATACATAGGAGACAAAACCATGTCCTTTACCAAGCTCGCACCCTCCCGTCCCTTTGAGGGAAAGCCCCGCATCAACTGGTCGGGCATCTACGGCGCCTCCCCCAAAAAGCCCCTGATCTACCGCATTCCCGTCCTCGGCAAGCCTCCCGTCACCTTTACGGCGGAGAACCTGCCGCAGGGACTGACCCTCAACGAAAAGGGCATCATCTCGGGCACGGTGGAAGAAGCCGGAAATTACGATGTGACCGTGACCTGCACGAATGAGCTCGGCTCGGACACGCAGACCCTGACCCTCGAGATTGAAAACACTCACCTTGCCCTCACACCCGTTCTGGGCTTCGGTTCCTGGAACTCCTTCAACGATAAGGTCACCCAGGAGGACATGATGCGCACCGCACGCATCTTCGACGAGGAAGGCTACGCGGAATACGGCTATGCCTACATGAACATCGACTCCACCTGGCAGGGCTACATCGGCGGTCCTCACATGGCGGTCGTGCCCAACAGCAAATTCCCCGATATGAAGGGATACTGCGACTACTGCCACGAGCTTGGCTTCAAGGCGGGCATCTACTCCTCGCCCTATAAGTGGTGCTGGGGCGGAAGCGGTCTGCCCGGATGCACCTGCGGCGAGACCGATCCCAAGGTGCTGAACCTGAACGGCGGCGTCGGCTCCGACCACCGCGAGCAGAACAACGTGGATCAGTGGGACGAATGGGGCTTCGACTACCTGAAATACGACTGGAACTTTGTGGATATCCCCACGTGCGAGATCATGCGTAAGTGCCTTCTGAACGCCAAGCGCGACTACGTATATTCTCTCTCGGTGGACTGTCACTACCGCGATGCCGCATACTGGAGCAAGAATTCTCAGCTCTGGCGCGACGGTCCCGACTCCTCCGACGAATGGGACACCCTCATGGCACTGTTTTCCACCTGCGATAAATGGTCGAAATTCGATTCCAAGGGACATTTCTTCGATCTCGACGTGCTCGAGGTCATTAAGTGCCGCGGCGTTGAGTGCCGCCTCACCGAGGACGAGCAGATCTTCGCCTACTCCTTCCGCGCCGTGTTCCCCGCGCCCATCCTCATCGGCAACCGCATGGAGGATCTGAACGAGTTCGCACGCGCCCTGCTCTGTAACGAAGAGATCATCGCCGTCAACCAGGACAGACTGTGCCAGCCCGCCGTCCTCTTCCGCGCATATCAGGAACAGAACGCCGCCGAGGGCTGTCGCAACGTGCGCGTGTACAAAAAGCTCCTGTATGACGGCTCCTATTGCCTTGCCGTGTTTAACTTCGGCGATACCGAGGACGATTTCGTGCTCGAGCTGGGCGAACAAAAGACCGTCCGCGACCTGTGGGCAAAGGAGGATCTCCCCGCGTCCTCCACACTGACCGTCCACACGGTTTCTCACTCCGCAAAGGTGTTCCGCATCCGCTGAACCGAAAACGGGCATAATACGCCCGCAAAATAAACATATATCAAAAAAACGTAAACAGCGACCCGAAACCGCACATACGCGATTTCGGGTCGCCTTTTTGCATTTTGCAGATTGTTGCAGATTGGTGATCGGACTTTCTTACATAGAGGGAGCCTTGGCACCTTGATTTTGTCCGTGCATTAGATAAAGGGCGGGCGACCACCGGTCGCCCCTACACGGAAAGAGCAA
>USTB01000153.1 GCA_900557635.1 uncultured Eubacteriales bacterium | reverse complement strand
ACGTTACGCCACACTGCAAAATGCAATGCGTGTTCGTACCTGTGCGCTATGGTGGGCCATCAGGGACTCGAACCCCGGACCAACCGGTTATGAGCCGGTAGCTCTAACCAACTGAGCTAATGGCCCCTGACTCTGCTATTATAGCAAATCAGGGGCGCATTGTCAATGGAAAACGGAAATTTTGTTACAAATCCCCGTCTGTCGTCGATCGGATCACCGCAGTCGGTCGGGTCGCGGCACGTGTCTGCCGTCTCCGATGTGGGAGAGGGCAGAGCCGTGCGGTATCTGTACTCAGTCGATGGGTTCGCCCTTGGCATTGAACAGCGGGAGCTTTTGGAGATAGATCAGATCGTCGCGCTTGGTCGCATCGCCCTCGGCAAGGATGGCACAGCGTCCCACGATATTTCCGCCCGCCTCATTGACCAATGTTTCGAGCGCGCGCAGAGATTCACCCGTGGAAATGACGTCGTCCACGATCAGGATGCGTTTGCCCTTCATACGTTCCGCATCGACGCCGTCGAGATACAGATGCTGTTCCTTTGCGGTGGTGATGGAATTCACCTTGACATCAAACACAGAAGTCATGTAGAGCTTCGGCATTTTGCGCGCAAGGAAATAGTAATCGTCGCCGCGCAGACGCGCCATTTCGTGCGCCAGCGGGATTCCCTTGGACTCGGCAGTGATGAGATAATCGTAGTCCGGAACCCTTTTCAGCAGTGCCTCGGCGGCGGCAGTCGTCAGCTCCACGTCGCCGAAGATAACAAATGCGCCGATGTAAAGATTCTCGTTGAGCGGGCACAGCGGGAGATTTCTCTCCAAGCCTGCGATATTTATGGTATAGTACATTTTAAGCCTCCGTTAGCATTCATTCAACGCCTTTCATTATAATTCCATTTTCTGCACTTGTCAAGCGTTCCGCCGCATTATTTCATCACATACGACAAAATGGTGGCGCACTGTGCCCGTGTGAGCGCGGCATTCGGCTCGAGCAAGGAATCGCCGAAGCCCGTAACCGCACCCAATTCGTGCATGGCATACAGGCTTTCAAGCGAGCCGTCCGGCGCCTCGGACTGATCGGCGTACACCGCATGAACCGTGGCGGCATGCAAAAGTCCGAACTGCCGCAACATCATTGCCGCCTCCGCGCGTGTGACGGCGCGTTCCGGCTCAAAATTCACCCGTTCGCCGTCTGCGACCGTCAAAAAGCCCTTTTCGACTGCGGCGCAGACATAGCCGCGGCACGACGTGGGAATGGATGCATCGTCCGCATACGGTGTCACGCGGTATCCGATCACGGTGTAGCCCGCCGCCTTCATCGCCATGGCGCAGAATTCGGCGCGCGAAACGGTACCGTCGGGCGAGAATTTCACCTGACCGTTTTGCAGATCGCCCGTCATGATGCCGCTCCGAACCAAGGTAACGGCTGCAGGCAACGCGGGATGGTTCTCCATATCGGAGAAGACGATGCCTGCGTCGTCCTTTGCCACATGAACGGTCACGCGAATTTCCTCAGAACTATTTCCGTAACGGTCTGTTGCGCGGTATGTAAAGGAGTCGCTTCCGTCAAAGCCGCTGACGGGCGAATAGCTGTATTCACCCGTTTCCACATTTTTCAGGCGTACCGTGCCGTGCTGAGGTCGGTTCACGATCTCATAGGAAAGCGGATCGGATTCCGCATCGTCCGCATGTAGTCTGCCGTAGTAGGTCATGCCGCCGTAGGTGGAGCAGGTGATATACGGTTCGGACAGGAACGCACCGGTAGGCGCCTGATTCTGCGATGTCAGCAGGAACATTTCGCATTCCAGATCCTCGGCACACAGCATGGCGTCGCACTGAAACGTGAAGCGGGAATCGGTCACGCCGTTCATGGCGATGAAGCGAAGCTCGCCCAGTTCTCTGCGGGAGATCACCTGATCCCGCATCACCGCCACCGTGCCCACAGCCAATGTTCCCTCGGTCGTGGGAGGCAGGGAAGTGATACGAACCTCGGACACCCGCAGTCCGGTCGCACGGTCGAAATCGTCGGCGGAAAATGTGACGTCAGCCGGAGAGAGCGAGGTCTTTTTCAGCCGTATCTGCTTTGACAGTATCTGCAATGCGGGCGATATCTGTGCGGCATTGTCCGCCGAAACGGAAATCACGGTGCCCGCCATCAGCAAAGCAATGCTCACAAGGAGCAAAATTGCGCGTTTCATGAAATTCATTACCTCCGTCCGTTTTGTTTACCACAATTTATGAGACAACTCCCGAAATCATACATGCTCCCTTGCATTTTCCGCACATTTGGGTTATAATAAGCATGGATCAGGACGAATCGGGGGATGATATGATGAAGCTGAAAAAAATACTGCGCGCAATTCACTCTGCACTGCCTCTGTTTGCCGAGATTGCGCTGGGTCTGTGCGCACTCTGCGGCATTCTCCACGCGATCATATGCGTAAATCCCACGTTCGCCGATTGGTTCAACGGGACGGTGAGCGCATTTTTCCGCGCCGTGCTGGGCTATATCACCCTGATTTTTCCGTTTTCATTAGCGGAGACCATGATCATTTCCATCCCCGTCTGGGCGGCGGTGCTGTGCGTTGTCCTGCTCAGACGCTCCAAGCGCTCACGATTGACCAGCATCCGCTGTGTCACGTGCTTGCTCTCGGCTGTCACGCTGTTTTACTCTTCCTTTGTATTGACCTTTGTCGCAGGGTATCACGGCTCGACCCTCGAACAGCGGCTCGGATTGGAGCGCAAGCCTGTCTCTGCAGAACAGCTCGAAACGACTGCCGAAGCATTACTGCGCCTGGCGGAGAGAGAGCTGAACGATATCACATTTGCATATAATTCCTCCTCTGCCATGCCGTATTCAATCCACGACATGGCGGGCAAAGTTTCGGATGCCTATGTAACCGCGACCGATAGATATTCCTTTATCCCGCGCCTTCACACCAAGACGAAATCCATCGCGCTCAGCGTCCCCATGACCTACACGCACATTTCGGGCGTCTATACCTTTTTCACGGGCGAGGCTAACATCAACATCAACTTTCCGGACTACACACTGCCGTATACCGCCGCGCACGAGCTGTCCCATCAGCGCGGGATCGCACGCGAGGACGAAGCCAATTTCATGGCGTTTTTGGTCTGTGAACAAAGCGATGACCCGTATATTCGTTACAGCGGATATCTCAATCTGTTTGAATATGTGATGAACGCTCTGTATTCGGCAAACCGGGACAAATACAACGAAGTCTACGCAAGTGCGGATTCGCGAATACGCGGCGAAATGCGGGCATATTCCGAATTCTATCGCGACTACGCGCATTCTGTG
>USTB01000152.1 GCA_900557635.1 uncultured Eubacteriales bacterium | reverse complement strand
CAGTGCAAGCCACCGGCTAAGCCGGTGGTCTTGACTACAATATAGAGATAGCCGTATGCGTCGGGTCTGTGCGGAACAGTGTATCACACGTGCTGTGCCATGAGCTTTGTCGCCTCGTCACGAATGATACTCTCCTCCGAGAACGGGACGTGTTCCGAGCCGATGAGCTGATAGTCCTCATGTCCCTTTCCCGCAAAGAGGATGAGATCGCCCTGGTGCGCGTGCCGCACCGCCCAGCGGATCGCCTCTTCACGATCCGTGATGCAGATATGCGGACAGTCGCCCACGTACCGTTCGATTTCGGCGATGATCTTTTCGGGCGCTTCGTGTCCCGGGTTATCCGAGGTCAGAATGCAGAAATCGCACATGCTCCCCGCCGCCTCGCCAAGCTCCCGCCGACGCATCTGGGTACGATCCCCCACCGAGCCGAACAGGCAGATCAGTCGCTTGGGACGGTAGGCGCGCAAAGCGCCGAGGGCGTTTTGCAGTGCCAGTCCGTTATGGGAATAATCGATGAAAAAGGAAACACCGGGCAGGCAGTCCACCCGTTGGCATCTGCCCGTGACCGTGCATTTTGCCAGTGCCTCGGCACATATCCGACGCGAAATGCCGAACCGATCCGCCACAGCCACCGCCGCCAATGCGTTATACACATTAAATGTGCCCGGAAGCTGAATGGTGAACCGCTGACCGTCCAAATAAAAGGACACGCCAGGCACGCCGTCGTCGGTGATCAACTCAATATTCTCGGCGCGGTAATCCGCGTCCCCGTCCCCCCCGTAGGTCACGCTGTTCCCGCGGCAATGCTCCTGCATAAAGCCGCTGTACGCATCGTCCGCATTCAGGACGGAAAACCGTGCGTTCTCGAACAGGCGCGACTTGCAGTTTCGGTAATCCTCAAAGCTCTCATGCTCGCCCGGACCGATATGGTCGGGCGCCAGATTGGTGTACACGCCGCAGTCGAAGGTGATGCCGTGCACCCGATGGAGCTTATATGCCTGTGAGGAGACCTCCATCACCACATGGGTCGTACCCGCCTGCTCCATACGGGCGAACGATTCGTGCAGGATAATGCTCTCGGGCGTGGAGTTCACGGTGTGGGAAAACGCGCCGCCCACCGTCATACCGATAGTGCCGATGATATCGGTTTGAATCCCCGCATGCAGAAAGACGCTTCGGATCATGGTTGCGACCGTGCTTTTTCCCTTGGTGCCCGTGACCCCGATGATATGCAGTCTCTGTGCCGCGTTTCCGTAAAAGGAAGCGGACAGCTCCGCCAGTGCGATGCGCGGATCGTCCACCACCTGCTGAAAGGCATCGGACGGCAGATCCAGCGGATGGCGGCACACAAACATCCTGCACCCGTTGCGATAAGCGGCGCCCGCATATGCGTGTCCGTCCGCATTCTGCCCTTCGATGCATACAAAGGCGGAATGCGGTCCTGCCGTGCGGGAATCACACGTCAGATGCGTAATATTCCGTTCCCGTAGCTCGTCCATACCCTCTCCGCGTCCTGCCTCTGCAGAAGCATCCTTTCCTTATGTCTTTTATGACTGTTTCGTTTCCTGTGCGTCGGCTCGGCTTTCGGCTTCCGTCTGTTTGCAATTGCCGCAACCCTCGTTCATCCGTTCAGGAAAATAATACTTTTTGAACTTTTTCCGATGATGGTACTCATGGACGGCGACAAAGATCCTGCGCCGCAGATTCCACCGCAGATCGGGCTTATAGCGCATGGAGGAATATGCCTGACCCGCCTTTTTGAGCGCCCGCACGCGGCGGCACAGCGCCTCGGGCGTATAGCGGTAAACCACGCTGTCCGGAATATAGCGCCAATACACCGAACGGTCGCACAGATAACAGCCATCGAACGGCTTATGCTCCAGACGATCCTCCACCAGATATCTTGCAATGTTACAGCCCGCCGCCGTTACATAATAATTGCTCCGTCCCTGCCGCACATTGATCTCAAACACGCGGAAGGAGCCGTCTCGATCGTCATATTTGATATCGAAATTGGCAAAACCCGTATAGGAAATCTCCTCCAGAAACGCGCGCAGCTTTTCCATGATGGGCGCATTGCACTCGGTCACGATGGCGGCATGGTTGCCCAGTCCCTTCGGCGTATGCTCCTCCAGCAGGACATGTCCGAGGCACATCATGCGCACGCGGTGCTCCTCGTCCACATACGCGGTGAGGGTGTACATATGACTGTCGTCGCCCGGGATGCGATCCTGCAAAATGAGGTTATCCGGATATCCCGCCGCGAAAATGCGGTCGATGATCGACTGCGCCTCCTCGGCATTATGCGCCGTATACACCTTTTTCATGCCGTCGAACGGGTGCTTCCAATAGGAAACCGAATAGGACGGCTTTATGATAACGGGGTAGGAAAACGGGATCTCCGGCTTCTCTCCCGGGTGCACCACCACCGTTTTCGGATAAGGAATGCCCATGCGCTCACAGCATTCGTAAAAATGATCCTTACGCGTGATGGAATCGAGTAATTCATAGGGAATATAGGGCGCGGTATAGCGGGCGTCCAGACGGTCGCGGCAATGGATGATCATGGCGACATAATCGTCCGTACAGCCCAAAAGAATCAGGGACGCGTCGGGATGCTCGGAGGCGAAGCGGTTGACCCGTTCCACCATTACGTCGTCGGTATCCAGATCGGGCACTGCCTCAAAGGTCAGGATGCGCACATTCTGTGTGACCCCGATGGGATATCTGCCGAACGCCTGCGCGTGTGCGCCGTATGCCTCATGAAAAGCGCGCGCCACATTATAGGCATTGAGATCCGCGCCCAAGAGCACGGGCAATATGGGTTTCATTTTTCGTTTTCTCCCTTTCCGGCACCTGCCGTTTCCAGAATGAAAAAGCGCTCATACCACACAAGAAAGACCAGTGCCGTCCACAGCTTGCGGGCGTGGTTGGCTTGTCCTGCGCGGTGCTCGTCCAGCATCTTCAGCAGGACGGAGCAATCGAAGAATTCGTCGGCATATGCCGCCGAGAAATGGGACTTGGCGTAGTCGTACCACCGATCCTCACGAAACCAGTAGCGGATAGGCGTGGGGAAGCCCTTTTTCGGACGTCTCGCCCAATCCTCGGGCAGTGTGTGTCCCGCCGCTTCGCGCAGAACCGCCTTAGTCTCGGTGCCGCGGATGCGATAGGACGAGGGAATGGACTGCGCCTGGGTCATCACAACCCGATCCAGAAAAGGCACCCGCAATTCCAAAGAATGCGCCATGCTCATTTTGTCCGCTTTTAAGAGAATATCGCCGGGCAACCACAGATGCATGTCGAGGTACTGCTTTTTGGTCACGTCGTCGCAATT
>USTB01000151.1 GCA_900557635.1 uncultured Eubacteriales bacterium | reverse complement strand
ACGCCGTACTTGGCTTGCAATGCGACTTGCAGATCGTCTGCGGCTTGCCGCATCACCCCGCCCGAGGCGGACGGAATCACGATCACTGCACGGTTGAGGTCATAGTCCTTCGCGCCGATTAACCCCGGGAGGGTGCGGCGCAACGTGAGATAATCGTTGGAATCGATCCTGCCGTTGCCGTTGATGTCGCATCGCCGAAGCTGTTCGTCGGTGGGTGTCAGCTTGCGGGTGTAAAACATGCAGATCCATGCCAGATCGTTGGAATCGAGAAAACCGTTCCCGTTTGCATCCCCCGGAATCGAGCTGTCCGCGGTCACAAGCAATGAGATAAAGCCGCACAGCAAAAGGGAAACCAGCAACAGAAGCACGCGCTTTTTCAAAACATCCCCCACCTTATTTTTCTTTCACGTTTCGTCGTGTGAACACAGCGTTCGACACGCTCTGCCTATAAGATAGCACATTTCGGCGGGAAATGCAAGTGACTTTATGTGTCATGACGGCGTTTGTGTCGGGTTTTCCGCATCATTTTGAAGCACATCCCAAAGAAGCTGTGCAAAAAACGCGGCACCGAACACCGCCGCCTCGCCGTCCGGTGCAAAATCGGCACTGTGAAGCGGCGCGTCCCCGCCAACGCCGAAGTGCACAAAGCATCCCGAGCATGCCGAAATGAATTCTCCGAAATCCTCGGTTGTCATGGTGGGCGACCCGAGACGATGCACGTGACTGCCGCCGAGCAGTTTCCGCGCGCTCTTTTCCGCCTGTGCGGCACAGGCTTCGTCGTTGACCACGCCCGAATAGCCGTCGCCGAACGACACCGAGACCGCAGCACCGTAAGCCTGTGCCGTCGCCTGCACCGTGTCGCACAGCATCTGCTTCATGCGGTCATGCGCCGCCTCCCCGAACGTGCGGAGGATGCCCGAAAACACCGCTTGGTCTGCCAGGATGTTTTCCGAATGTCCCGCCCGCACGGTGCAGACGCGCAACACGAACGGCTCTCCGCATACGGAGGACGGCAGATGATCCAATACGGAAATCATTTCCGCCGCACAGCACAGTGCGTCGATCCCGCGCTCGGGAATGGCGGCATGGCATGCTTTCCCGCATACCGTGACGGTAAACGGCACGGACGCGGCATAAAACGCGCCGTAGCGGATGCCCACGCTCCCGAGGGGCAGATCGGGCGAGACGTGACCGCCGTAAACCGCCGCCACGTTCGGTTCGAGGCATCCTGCGGCGATCATGGCGCGCGCCCCGCCTCTTCCCTCCTCGTCGGGCTGAAAGAGAAAACGCACCCTGCCGTGCAGTGCGTCGAGGTGCGCACAGAGGAGCCACGCCGCGCCGACGGCTGACGCCATGTGAATGTCGTGTCCGCATGCATGCATCATGCCTTCGTTGCGGGAGGCAAAGGGCAAGGCGGTGCGCTCGGCGATCGGGAGCGCGTCCATATCGGCGCGCAGTGCAACCGTTTTCCCCGGGAAAGCGCCCGCAAGCTCGGCAGAGAACGCCGTGGTCTGATATCCCCTGCACGGCAGTCCCGCCTGCCGCATTTCGGTCATGAGACGGCGCGCCGTTGCAAATTCGCGGTTTCCCGTTTCGGGACATTGATGCAGATCGCGGCGCAACCCCATGATCCTTTCCGCCATACAGCGTGCCTCATATAAAAAATCGGGCATGCTCTCGTCCTCCCCGTAAGTCATGCAAAAATTGTGCCATTCGCTCCGTTCCCTCGCGCAGATCGGCGTCGGACGCGCAGACGCTGATGCGGATGTGACGGTCCGAGCCGAAGCACAAGCCCGGTACTGCCGCCACACCCGCCTCCGCGATCATTCGGGTGCAGAATTCGGCGGACGTCATGCCGAATTCCGAAACATCAGCAAACACGTAAAAGCCGCCCTGCGGAGGCACCGCCGGCAAGCCCATATCGCGAAGTCGGGCAAGGACATATGCCTGCCGCTCCGCGCACCGTTGACGAAAAGGCAACGGATCGACGGTCAGCGCATATGCCGCCGCCCGCTCAAAGGGTGCGGGAACGGACACCGTGCTGTACTGGTGGATCAGCGCGGGCGACTGCCGCACGGACGCGTCGCACATCAGGTATCCGAGCCGCCAGCCTGTCATGGCAAACGTTTTGGAAAAGCTCTGTGCCACAAGAACGCGGTCACGCAGATCTGTATACTCCGCAATACTGCGGTACGCCGCCGTATCGCATAACTCGCGGTAGACCTCATCGGAAATGACGAAGATCGGTTTGTCGGACACGGCTCTGCGCACCGCCTCCAGACTGTCCTCGCCGTACACACAGCCCGTGGGATTGTTGGGCGAATTGAGAATGATCGCCTTGGTGCGGGGCGTGATCCGCACTTCGAGCGCCGCCGCATCGATCCGGAATTCGGTTTCCGACGTATCCAGCGGCACGAACACGGCACGGCATAGCCGTATGATCTGTTCATAGAGGACGAATGCGGGAGTCGGGACGATGACCTCGTCCCCGGGATTGAGGATGCCGCACAGCGCGGCGAACAGAGCGCCGGTCGCGCCCGCCGTCATCACGATCTCATCGGGCGCGTAGCGAAGTCCGTGCCGCTCCCGCTCATAGTCCGAGACGGCGCGGCGCAGATAAGCACTGCCCGCATTCTCGATATAATGGGTCTCGCCGTTTTGCAGTGCCTCGGTCACACGGTCGCAGATCTCGGGGGATGTGGCGCAGTCAGGCTCGCCGAGGGTCAGGAGGATGCACCCCTGTTTGCGGCGCGCCAATGCGGTATATTCCCGAATCGAACCGGACGAAAGTGCGTACAGTGCGGTGTTCAGGCGTTCCCGCATTGTACGTTCCGTGTCCCCGCGCCTCACAGACTGCGCAGTGCATCCTGCAATGCGGTTTTCTGCGCGGTCTGCTCATCGCGGTATTTCACGATCTTCGCGGGACAGCCTGCCACCACCGCCCTCGGCGGCACATCGGAAATGACCACAGCGCCCGCCGCCGCCACTGCGCCCTCGCCCACACGAACGCCCTCGATGATCACGGCGTTAGCGCCCACAAGCACGTGATCCTCTATGACCACGGGACGGGTGCACGCAGGCTCTATGACGCCCGCCAGCACTGCGCCCGCGCCGATATGACAGTACCTTCCCACCTTTGCCCTGCCGCCGAGCACCGCGCCCATATCGATCATGCTTCCCTCCCCCACGCATGCACCCACATTCAGGATCGCGCCCATCATGATCACCGCATTTTTTCCGATCGTGACCGTGTCCCGTATGATCGCGCCCGGCTCGATACGCGCGGGAAGGTCCTTGATATCCAAAAGGGGGACAGCGGAATTGCGCATATGGTTTTCGATCACGATATCGGCGATCCTGTCCGCGTTTTCCCGCAGAATGGGCG
>USTB01000150.1 GCA_900557635.1 uncultured Eubacteriales bacterium | reverse complement strand
TCCCTGTTTTAGGGCTATTTGGCAAAGGAATGCGTCAATGTTTGCAAGGAACCTCTCCTTGCCCTGCTCGGCAAATCTTATTCTGAGTGCATTTACGGTTTCCGCCGCCGCATCGGCACAGCCCGGCGACACCGTTTTGCTTTCTCCCGCATGCGCCAGCTTTGACGCGTTCCCGAACTTTGCGGTTCGCGGACAGCGCTTCCGTGAGATCGTAAACGGCTTGCATTAAAGATATGAGGAAAGGTTAAAATAAAGGAATCTGTAAATGTTCAGCGATAAATTGATTGCATTGGAAAAACAGGCGGAACGGGATCTTGCTCCCATGTTCGCGGAAACGGACGAAATTGCGTTTTACAACACACAAAAAGTGATGGAAGCATACCGTGAGCTTCGCGTAAGCGAAAGCTCCTTCGCCTCTACTACGGGCTACGGCTACGATGACCGCGGACGCGAAACGCTGGATGAGGTCTATGCGCGCGTGTTCGGCACCGAGTCGGCACTGGTGCGCCATCAGATCGTGAACGGCACGCATGCGCTGACCGTCGGTCTGTACGGTCTGCTTCGTCCGGGCGACACCATGCTTGCCGTGACGGGAAAGCCGTATGATACGCTTGACGAGGTCATCGGCATCACGGGAAAGCCCGACGACGGCTCTCTGCGCGATTTCGGTGTGAACTACCGCCAATGTGAATTGGGCGAGGACTTTGTGCCCATGCTTGATGACAGCGTAAAGGTGGTCTTTATTCAGCGCTCCAAGGGGTATCTCGACCGCAGGACGCTGTCGGTTGCAGAGATCAACGATATCATCGACCGCGTCCGTGCACACAGCGATGCCTTTGTCGTGGTGGACAACTGCTACGGCGAATTCACCGAAAAGACCGAGCCGCATGCCGATCTGCTCATCGGCTCGCTCATCAAGAATCCCGGCGGCGGCATTGCGGAAACGGGCGGCTATCTTGCGGGAAGCGCACGTGCGGTCGAGCTTGCGTCCTACCGTTTAACCTCGGTCGGCATCGGCGGCGAGGTGGGCGCGACCCTCGGCAACAACCGCAACATGTTCAAGGGCTTCTTCTTTGCGCCCCATGTGGTCGCACAGGCGGTAAAGACCGCTCTGTTTGCCTCCTACATATTTGAAAAGCTGGGCTACGGTGTGGAGCCGGACTGGAAGACCGTGCGCCATGACATTATTCAGACCGTCCGGCTGGAAACGCCCGAGGCTCTGTGTGCCTTCTGCCGCGGCATCCAGAAGGGTTCTCCTGTGGACGCTTTTGTCACGCCCGAGCCGTGGGACATGCCCGGGTACGGCGATCCGGTCATTATGGCGGCAGGTACCTTCACCCAAGGCTCTTCCATTGAGCTTTCGGCAGACGGTCCCATGCGTCCGCCCTACCTCGCGTATTTCCAGGGCGGCTTGACCTACGAAAGCGGTAAAATCGGCATTTTGACAGCGGCACAGGAGATTTTGGATTCGGTCGGCGCCGATCTGTGATTTCTCCATACCGCGACCGTTAAAAATCGACAATGGATTCCGGTTCATATCGACAGTGTGCACCGAGCGTGCGCGCTGTCCGACGTGCCGTGAAAAGGTAAGGAGTTTTTTATGGAAGAACAGAGAACCGATCTGCCCGGTCCGAACGGGGGCTATAACGCCGCGCCGCGTAATCTGACCGCGCATCGCGTTCCCGACCCCGCGCAGGGGCTGTCGTCGGCCGAGGCAAACGCACGTATGCTGGAAGGCAAGTCGAACGTGCCGGTGAAAAGCCCAACAAAGACGGTCGGACAAATCATACTGGGCAATCTGTTTACGTATTTCAACCTCATATTCGCGGTCATTGCGCTGGCACTGATCATTGTGCGTTCCTCATGGGCGAACCTCACCTTTTTGTGCGCGGTCGCCTGTAATACCCTCATTGGTACAATTCAGGAGATCCGTTCCAAGCGGACGCTGGACAAGCTGACCCTGCTTCATGCTCCCGTGGCGCGTGCCGTGCGGGACGGCAGGGAAATATCTCTGCCCGTTGACCAATTGGTGCTCGACGATGTTTCGGTGTTTTCCGCGGGTGATCAGATCACGGCGGACGGCGAGATTCTTGCAGGCGAGGTGCAGGTCAACGAAGCGCTGATCACGGGTGAGTCCGAAGAGATCACCAAGCGGGTAGGGGACAGCCTGAAATCCGGCAGTTTTGTGGTCAGCGGTTCATGCCGCGCCGTCCTGACGGCGGTGGGCGCGGATTCCTTTGTGTCTCAGCTTACGCTCGAGGCGAAAAAGAGGAAGCGTCACAAGGAGATCGGCATGACGCGCTCCCTCAACCATCTCATTACCTTCATCGGTATCATCCTCGTTCCCGTGGGTGCGGGACTGATTATGCGTCACCTGTCGGGCACAGATATGAGCGCCGCGGCTTGGAGAGACGCGGTGGAAGCGACCTCTGCCGCCCTCATCGGCATGATACCTGAGGGCTTGTATCTGCTTGTAAGCGTGGCACTGGCGGTTTCCGTGATCCGTCTTTCCCGCAAAAACACCTTGTGTCATGACCTCAAATGCATTGAGACATTGGCGCGCGTGGACGTTTTGTGCGTGGATAAGACGGGCACCATCACTGAAAACGAAATGAAGGTAGCGGATCTTCTCGTCATGCCCAAAAGCGGCTTGACCAAGGAAAGCGCCGCCGCACTCCTTTCGGATTTTGTCGCCAATGTGTCTCAGGCGAACGATACCATGCTTGCCCTGCAATCGCATTTCAAGAGCGATCATCCGCAACGCGCCACGCAGGTGATCCCGTTTACCTCGTCCACAAAATATACCGGCGTGTCCTTCGGAAACCGGCATTTTGTGCTCGGTGCGCCCGAATTCATTCTGCGGGATCGCTTCCCGCAGTACGAAAACGCCATCGCGCCCTTTGTGCGGAACGGAAACCGCGTGCTCCTTCTGGCTTCCGTGCCCGCGCTTCCCGGCGGACCGCTCTCCCTCCCGTGTGAGCCGTTGGCACTGGTGCTCCTGAACAATCCGGTGCGTGCAAACGCGCCCGCCACCTTTGCATACTTCCATAAACAGGGCGTTACCGTCAAGGTGATTTCGGGCGATAACCCCGTCACCGCATCCGCCGCCGCCGAGCAGGCGAACATTCCGGATGCCGAGAAATATATCGACGCGACCGCATTGAATACCTACGAAAAGGTCAAGGCGGCATGCGAGGAATATACCGTGTTCGGACGTGTGACGCCCGAGCAGAAGCGCTGGCTCATCCGTGCCCTGAAGGGTGCGGGACACACCGTGGCAATGACCGGTGACGGCATCAACGACGTTCTTGCGCTCAAGGATGCCGACTGCTCGGTCGCCATGGCGTCAGGCTCCGAGGTGGCGTCGCAGGTGGCACAGCTTGTGCTTTTGGAT
>USTB01000149.1 GCA_900557635.1 uncultured Eubacteriales bacterium | reverse complement strand
GCAGACGGCACCCGACGCGGGGCTACGTAGACACGTCGATCCTGCATAACATTTCGCCCCCACCGTGCACAAGTTACTTGTGCGCGGTGGGGTGCCTTCGGATATGTGAACTATACGTTCAACCCTGCTTTGGAAAAACTCAGTCCTCAATGGCGGCTTTCTTGGTCAGTGCGGCACGGAAGATCTCGGTGTCGAACTTGGGTGTCCGATCGTAGCGGTACAAGCCGTTCTTTTCCTGCTCCACGGTGAGCTGGGTGTAGCACAGAGCGCAGATGCAGGGGTTGGACAGAAGGACGTCAGCCAAACCGATAAAGCGGTCGATGAATTCCTCCTTGGTCTTGGGACCGTTGCCGTAGCCCCAACCGTCATTGCCTTCGGTCCATGCGATTCCGCCGTATTCCGATACGAAAACGGGGGTCTGCTTGCCGGGATAATGCTGACGGTGCGGTGCGTGCTCGTCATAAAAGGTGCCGTCCTTGGGAAGGTTCTCATACTGCGTGCGGAAAACGGCGGGATCCTGCTGATAGTTGTGAACGTCGTAAATGTCGGTGATCACGTGGAAGTTGCCGCTGGTGTCGATGCAGGGACGGGAAGGATCGATCACCTTGGTGGTCTGATAGAGGACCTCCACGGCTCGGTCGTCCTGATGTCTGCCCGCGTAGTCCCATGTCTCATTGCGGGGACACCAGCCGACAATGGACGGATGGTTGAAATCGCGGTTCACTTTAACAATCCACTCGCCGAGAATGTTCTTCAGGGATGCAGGATCGCTGTGATCCATGCCCCAGTCAGGAAACTCGCCCCATACGATGTATCCCATGCGATCCGCATGATACAGGAAGCGCTCCTCGAAAATTTTCTGATGCAGACGTGCGCCGTTGAAGCCGCATGCAAGAGAAAGACTGATGTCGTTTTTCAGTGCCTCGTCGCTTGGTGCGGTGTAAATGCCGTCCGGATAGAAGCCCTGATCCAGCACCAGACGCTGGAACACTGATTTTCCGTTGAGCAGGAAGCGGTAGCCGTCAAGTCCGACCGAGCGCAGACCGAAGTAGCTCTGCACCACGTCGTCGCCGTAGGTCAGGCGCAGATCGTACAGTCTGCCGTGACCGATCTCCCACAGGTGCTTTTCGGACAGGGGAAGGGTGAGCGTGGCACTGCCCGAGGTGCAGACTGCTGAGACTGAACCCACAGGCTTGCCCTCGTAGAAGGCTTCCAGCTTCCATTCGGCACTGCCGTAAAGCTGGGCCTGGACCGTGACCGAGCAATCCTCAATGCTGGGGGAGTAACGTGCGGAGCGGATGCAGGTCTTGGGCATGAACTCCAGCCACACGGTCTGCCAGATACCCGTGGTGCGCGTGTAATCGCACCCGTGGGAATGGAACATTTCGCTCTGCTTGCCGCGCGGGATCAGGGGATCGCGCTCATTGTCGCGCACGAAGACGGCGACGCTGTTTTCGCCCGCATGCACCAGATCGGTGATCTCCATGGAGAAGGAGACATAACCGCCGATGTGCCGTCCTGCGTACTCGCCGTTTATGTATACGGTGCATTCGTAATCCACGGCACCGAAGTGGAGAACCACCCGACCGCTCTTCTGTTCATCGGTAACGGGGAACAGACGGCGGTAGACCAGACCGTAGATAAAATCGGTGTGATGTACGCCAGACAGGACGCTTTGCGGGCAGAAGGGAACCGTAATCTTGCCGCTGACGGGATTCGCCATGTTGCCAAGGGCGCGTTCCTCGCCGCTTCTGCCGTTGTCGATCTCAAACTGCCATTCGCCGTTGAGATTCAGCCAATTTTTTCTCTCAAATTGAGGCTTCGGATGTTCGCTTCTCGGAATTTGATTCATAGTGAAACTCCTGTATTATATAATTAGTATTGATGTAACAAGCTATCGTTTGCACGCCGCTTCAATGAATCCAGATCCATAAATATGAGGTGGTAAGCGCCGCTCCGCAGGATATTAGGGAAACGCGCACCAAATCGAGGCGGAACCAGATGAGAACCACCGCCGTGACAAAGCCGACTGCCGAGCTGAAGCCGTCTCCCGTGGTGCCGAACACGGCGGGAACCGTCATCACCGACAGAGTGACATACGGCATGTAGTGAAGGAAGGATCGAAGAAATCCGTTCTTGATCTCGCGGTGGAGCAGGACAATGGGCACGGCGCGGATGAGAAAGGTGATGGATGCCATTGCCAGAATGTAGAAATAGAAATTATGATTCATGGGAGGATACCTCCGCGGAATCGTCATGCGGTCGGATCACAGCCGCCGCGGCGGAAAGGATCAGGGTCAGAATCATGACCCGCATTCCGGACGACAGCTCGCGCAGAACGGGCAGATAGGTAAAGAGCGTGCTCGCAAGCATGGAAATCACGATCAGACCCGCCATAAAACGATCCTGCTTTGCGGCGGGAATGATGATGGAGAGAAACATGCAGTACAGCGCTAAAGACATGACCTTTGTGATGTTATCGGGCAGAACATTGCCGAGCAGTGCGCCGAACACCGTACCTCCGACCCAGCCGGGGGATGCGATGCAGAACAGACCGAGGGAATAAGAGGGGGGCAATTTGCCGGGATATGTTGCGGAAAGCGCGAAGATTTCGTCCGTGATCCCGTAGGCGAGGAGCAGACGCTTCCCGATCCCCGTTTCCCGCGGGAGCTTTTGCGACAGGGAGCAGGACATGAGCAGATAGCGCAGATTGATGACCAATTCCGTGAGCGCCATCTCCGCGTAGCCGCCGCCCTGTGCGATAAGATTGATGGCGGCGAACTCACCGGCTGAGGCATGCATGGTAAACGACATCAGTCCCGCCTCCCAAGGGTTCAGACCGGCGGCAGCCGCCGCGATTCCGAGGGTGGTTGCGACAAACAGATATCCCATGCAGATCGGGATCCCGTCATGCAGACCGCGAAAAAACGGACTGCCTTTTTTGACATGTGACAATGACATAATTGCTCCGTGCGCAAATTGCTGATGTGTTGATGTGAAGAAACACTGTTGCAACCCTGTTGCAATAATGATTAACTTTTCCGATACCAAACATTTTACCACATTTTTGCCGTATTCACAAGGGAAACGGGATAAATTTAATAAATTTTACATGGCGTTTATGGAAAATCCATGCGAAATTTGTTATACTAAGAAAAAACGGAGGTATTATGAGATGAGCATTCAGCATATATCGGAAGCGGAGTTTGAGACCGAGGTGGAGACCGTGCAGGAAACGGTTCTTTTGGACTTTTTTGCGGACTGGTGCGGTCCGTGCCGCATGCTGGCACCTGTTTTGGAGGCGTTTGCCGAAGCACATCCCGAAGTGAAGGTGTGCAAGATCAATGTGGACGAAGAGGCTCAGCTTGCCGCCATGCACGGCATTGTCAGCATTCCCACGCTGATCGT
>USTB01000148.1 GCA_900557635.1 uncultured Eubacteriales bacterium | reverse complement strand
GAGACGGCGGCGCGCATCGGCACGCATACCGGGCAGGTCACCTTTTGGGTCTGCGTGGGCAATTCGGTGTGTCAGGCGTTTGCCGCGTACCGCAACGGCGTGTGGGAGGCGAAAATGCCCACGGTCGGCACGCTTGCCGTCACGGTTGCGGGGGTGAACGATTCCGAATCGGTATCGTCGGATACGGCGGGTGCGCCGGTCACGGGTCAGCCGTCCGTCGGGCAGACCGAGCATGTGACTGAGGACGCCGCCGCGCTCATCGGTACGGTGACGCGCGTTTCGCGGAAGGGAGAGCTTCCGCGCGCCGTCGTGATCGTGTCGGCGGTCTTTTTGGCGGCAGTCTCGTGCGGCATCACGCTGTGGCGCTTTCCCGATCGGTTTGATTCCGAACAACAGTGAAACGTGAGTTGGGAGATTTGATTTTTCTATGAAAATTATAGTGATCGGGTGCGGTAAGATCGGGACTACCATCCTTGCTTCCCTTGTCAGCGAGGGACATGAGGTGGTCGCCGTGGACGGCGATGCGGATGCGATATCCGAGATTTCCAATATTTACGATGTCATGAGCGTGTGCGGCAACGGCGCGGACTGTGATACGCTTGCCGAGGCAGGCGTGGACGGCGCGGAGCTGGTGGTCGCCGTTACCGGCTCGGATGAGCTGAACATGCTCAGCTGTTTTTTGGCGCGACGCATGGGAGCAAAGCACACCATTGCGCGCATTCGGAATCCCGAGTATAACGATCGAAGTCTCGGCTTTATGCGTCAGCAGCTGGGGCTTTCTCTGTCCATCAATCCGGAAATGCTGGCGGCACAGGAGTTGTACCGCATTCTGCGCATGCCCACCGCGTTGAACGTGGAAACCTTTTCACGTCGGAATTTTGAGATGGTCGAGCTTCTCTTAAAATCGACGACGCCCCTCGACGGCGTACAGATCTCCGACCTGCGCAAGCGGTACGATGCCAATTTTCTGATCTGCGCCGTGAAGCGCGGGGAGGAGACTTACATTCCGGACGGTAATTTCGTGCTTCGTGCCGGAGACCGCATTGGCTTGATGGCGGCGCCCAACGAACTGCAAAAGCTCCTGAAAATGCTCGGTCTGATGCAAAAGCAGGCGCGAAACGTCATGATTCTGGGCGCGAGCAAAACGGCATATTATCTTTCCAAAATGCTCCTGTCGGGCGGCTGTACCGTCAAGCTGATCGAGCTGGATCGGGATAAGTGTCTGGAATATTCGGATACCCTGCCGGGCGTGGTGATGATCTGCGGCGACGGTGCACGGCAGGAGCTTCTGTTGGAGGAGGGTATCCGTTCCACCGACGCGTTTGTGACCCTGACGGGCATGGATGAGGAAAATATCCTGATTTCCTGCTATGCCGCCTCTCAGGCGGTGCCCAAGGTGATCACAAAGGTCAACCGCAACGAGCTGATCTCCATGGCTTCCAAGTTGGGTCTGGACTGCATGATTTCGCCCAAAAAGATCGTTTCGGATATTCTGGTTCGCTATGCGCGTGCGCTGAACAGTTCCATCGGCAGTAAAATGGAGACCATGTACAAGATCATGGACGGCAGTGCCGAGGCAGTGGAATTCATCGTGGGGGAGGACTTTTCGCATATCGGCACGTCGCTCTGTGACATGCGGCTCAAGCCCCATACCCTGATCGCGGGAATCATGCGGGGCAGAAAGGCGATCATTCCCGCCGGTCACGATACCATTCAGCCGGGCGACCATGTGATCGTTCTGTCCGCCGACCGCCATATCGTCGATCTGGGCGATATCCTGCGCTGAGGCGTAATATTCAGAGCTTCACAGCTTCGCCGCATCATTCTGATAGCGCCATTGCCTGCACCGTCGGAATGATGCGGGAAAGCCTCAAAAAAGAAAGGAGCCGTGTGCCGAGAGCGTGCGGCGACGGTCATTTTTTCATGAATCGCAGAATGGTATTGTATACCGTCGGCAACATCATAACCATAGAGGCGGGTCTGCTTCTGCTCCCTGCGGCAGTCGCTCTGTTTTACAGGGAAACTGCCTTTTGGGCGTTTCTGCTGACCTCAGCCATTGCCCTTCTGCTCGGTCTGTGCGCAAAGTCGGTGAGCCGCCCGCGCCATAAGACCATTTACGCCAGAGAGGGCTTTGCCATCGTGGCGTTTGCGTGGATCGGTCTTTCCCTTGTGGGGGCGCTTCCGTTTTTTCTCAGCCGCGAGATCCCCAATTATGCGGATGCGTTTTTTGAGACGGTCAGCGGGTTTACCACGACCGGCGCTTCGGTGGTGCACGATCCCGCCGCGCTGAGCTGCGGCATTCAGTTCTGGCGCTTTTTCACCCATTGGATCGGCGGCATGGGCGTGCTGGTGTTCATCGTGGCGATCATGCCGAACGTGGCGGATCGCTCCATTCACATTCTCCGCGCGGAGATGCCGGGACACACCATGGGCAAGCTGGTGCCGCGCCTGAAGGACACCGCGAAGATCCTGTACCTCATTTATATCGGCATGACGGTCATCGAGTTCGTCTTTCTCCTGTGCGGCGGCATGACGCCGTTTGAGGCGATCCTGCATTCCTTCGGTACGGCGGGCACGGGAGGCTTTGGCCTCCGTGTGGACAGCATCGGTTCCTATTCGCCGTATATCCAGTGGATCATTGCTGTCTTTATGCTGTTGTTCGGCATCAATTTCAACCTATATTATATGTTTCTCATCCGTCGCTTCCGTGCGGCGTTCGGCTCGCGGGAACTGCACTGCTATCTTGCGGCAGTGGCGGTCTCGGTGGCGGTCATTTCGGTTGACATCTATCCGCGCTTTGCTTCGGCATCCGAATCGATCCGTCAGGCGTTCTTTCAGGTCTCCTCAGTTATTACGACCACGGGCTTTTCCACGTCGGATTTCAACCTTTGGCCGCAATTGTCCAAAGCCATTCTGTTTTTGCTGATGTTTGTGGGCGGCTGTGCGGGATCGACCGCCGGCGGCTTGAAATTCTCCCGCCTGATGATCCTGTGCAAAATGATCCGCCGCGAATTGCACCGTATGGCGCATCCCCGCACGGTCAGCACGGTTCGCTTTGAGGGCAAGAGCGTGGACGATGCCACTCTGCACAGCGTTGCGGTGTACTTCGGCGTGTACATCCTCTGCATCGCCGTCGTGTTTTTTGCCATTTCGTTTGAGCCGTTCGATTTTGAGACGGATCTCTCTGCCGTCGTCGCATGCTTCAACAACATCGGACCGGGCTTCGGTGCGGTTGGCGCGGCAGGCTCTTATGCCGGTTATACCTCGTTTTCCAAGCTGATCCTGTCCGCCGCCATGCTGATGGGCAGACTGGAGATCTTTCCCATTCTGATCACGTTCACGCCCTCCATCTGGCGCAGAAAGTGAGCAATTCTTCCGATATAATAATCGGGGAGGCGTTTCCGTACATGCGGAGTGCCTCCCCGATCTTTT
>USTB01000147.1 GCA_900557635.1 uncultured Eubacteriales bacterium | reverse complement strand
AGGTGGGCTTGCCGCAGCCGTACTTTTCGCCGCGGTCAAAATAGATCTCGGAGCAGGGGCCGCACGGGCCGTTTCCGTGCTCCCAGAAGTTGTCCTCCTTGCCGAGACGCGTAATGCGGTCGGCAGGCAGACCGATCTCCTTTGTCCAGATGTCAAAGGCTTCGTCATCGTTTTCGTAAATGGACGGCCACAGCAGATTTTCCGGAATTTCCAGGGTCTTTGTGAGGAATTCCCACGCCCATGCGATCGCTTCATGCTTGAAATAATCGCCGAAGGAGAAGTTGCCCAGCATCTCAAAGAAGGTGCCGTGCCGCGCCGTGTGACCCACCCGATCCAGGTCGGGTGTGCGGATGCACTTCTGGCAGGTGGTGACCCGATGACGGGGCGGCTCTACCTCGCCCGTGAAATACTTCTTCATGGGCGCCATGCCGGAGTTGATGAGCAACAGCGAATTATCGTTTTTCGGTACCAGAGGGAAGGAGGGAAGGCGCAGATGCCCCTTGCTCTCAAAAAAAGAAAGATATGCTTCCCGAAGGTCGTTTAAGCCAGTCCATTTCATAATAACTTATACCGCTTCTTTCCCCTCTGCCGTTGTTTTGACAAACGCGGCGGAGGCATTTTTCACATCAAATGTATCATGCCGATATTCTGTTACAGTATAGCAAATTTGCCCCCCGATGTCAAGCACTTTTTGCGACTTCGGGGGGCAAACGGAGGTAAAATCGGGTTTGTTCGGGAGACGGTCGGTACCGCGTTGTCAGCCTGACGTTCAGTCCGACGTGAGGAAGCGGACGGCACGCTCCACGGAATCGCGGGCATTGCCCCACGGCTCGTCCTCGTAGCGGTAGTCGAACTTTCGGATGAAATGCTTCACGTCCTCACGCAGGGAATCGAAATAGGTCTCCACCACCGCGCGCAGATCGGCGGCAAAGGTGGGGTAGAGCTGTTTTGACAGGGTGCGCTTTCCGCGCTCCAGCAATTCCGCGTAGTGCGGCAGACAGAACTGCGGCTGTTTTTTGAGCTTGGCACGGAAATCCGGATCGATCTCCCACAGATACACGGCGTTGTCCATCATTTTGCCGAGCGCGTCGTTGATGCGGGTACACACGTAGCAGGATCCCTCCAGCTCGTTCACGCGCTTTGCCGAAACGTCGCGGCGCAGGAGACGGGTGAGCGCCGAGCCTTGCATGTCGTCATGCAGCTCGTCGAGATGGCTCTCCAACATCAGCGCCAGCCCCAGACGGTTTTTGCGCACAAGCATGCTGTCGTAATGACGGCGGCAGAAGCCGCGGCGGTTGGTTTGCTGACGGATGTCCGGCTCCATCATGGAAGCGCCTAGGATCAGATTCAGCTCATTGTCCTCGAGCTTTGTGTGCAGAGCGCAGATGGGACAGCCGCAGGCGGCGTCGAACGCCTCGTTGACGGGAATGGTGTAAATGGTTTCTGGCATGGGAAAACCTCCGTTGTGCCGTCGGTCAATGCCGATAGAAATTGATGAGACAGCCGTCTAAAATGATGCGGCGCTCGTCCGCCGTCAGATCACCGAGACGGAAGGTGAGGGGCTTGGGAGACTGTCCTGCGCGCAGGACGTAGCCCGAAAGCGTGGGTGCGGCAGTCTCAATAGCCCGGCGGATGTCGGGCAGATAGATGTAATCGTCCACACCGAAGGGCAGATCTGTCGGGTCGCAGTCTAAAAGCAGGGGAAGCATGCCCCAGTTGATCAGATTGGAGCGGTAGCGCTTGGTGGCGTACTCCACGGCAATGTTCGCCAAGCCGCCGAGCACACGCTGGCAGGACGCCGCCTGCTCGCGCGCCGAGCCGTCGCCGGGCTTCACGGCAAAAATCACCGAGCCGATGCCTGCCGCATCCGAGCCGGAGAGCCGTTTCATTTCCGCACGGATCTCCTCGGACGGCGCCCCCAGCGCTTCCTTGGCGCGGGTCACGTACTGCGGATCCTTGCGGGAGAGGGCGAACTGCGCCAAACGGAGCGGGTTGGAACGGTAGGACGAGGTCTCGCCCGAGGGGATCAGCTCGTCGGTGGTGGTCACGGGGTCGGTGATGACCGATGCCATGCGGAGCAGGAGATTGTCGGCAAGGGGTTGCATCTCGGGCCAGTCGGTGATGTTGGGGCCGAAGCGGAGCGGCACATCGGGTCGCGGATTGCCGAAGCCCTGATATACACGGTTGTGATATACGGTTTCGTCAAAGGAATACGGATAGGGCTTGCAGTCCATGCCGAGGGTGTCCGCACCGATCAGATACCCGCCGTTGCGCGCCGTTGCGGCAATGGAGCGTGCGTCCATGAGTGCCACCGAGGCAGACTGTCCCTCGCCGGGCTTGGAGCCTTCGCGGTTGGGAAAATTCCGCGTGGAATGACGGATGCTGAAGCAACCGTTCGCGGGAACGTCGCCCGCACCGAAGCAGGGGCCGCAGAAGGCGGAGCGGAGCGTGACGCCGGCAGACATGAGGTCTGCGGCACAGCCGTTTTTCATGAGTGCAAGGAAGGTGGGCTGGCTTGCGGGGTATGCGGAAAGCGCGAAAGCGCCGTTGCCCACGGACTGTCCGCGCAGGATATCCGCGGCGGCGCAGAGGTTGTCAAAGGTACCGCCCGCACAGCCTGCGATCACGCCCTGATCCACACGGATTCTGCCGTCGGCGGTCACATGGTCGCCCAGACCCAGAGGATCGAGGATGTCGTGCGGGTTTTCGCACAGCTCACGCACGGTGTACGTGTTGCTGGGATGGAACGGGAGCGCGATCATCGGCTCGACGGCAGACAGATCCACGTCCACCAGACCGTCGTAATATGCCACGTCGCCGGGCGTCATGGGAGCATATGCGTCTCCGCGATGGTGGGTCTGCAGATACTGCTCGGTCACACGGTCGGTCGCCCACACCGAGGACAGGCATGCGGTTTCCGTGGTCATCACGTCAATGCCGTTGCGGAATTCGGCGGGAAGGGAAGCGATGCCGTCTCCCACAAATTCCATCACGCGGTTCTTCACATAGCCGTCCTTGAATACGGCGCCGATGATGGCAAGCGCAACGTCCTGCGGTCCCACACCGGGACGGACGGCACCGTGCAGACGGATCGCCACCACCTCGGGCATGTCCACATCATAGGTTCTGCCGAGCAACTGCTTGACCAGCTCGGGACCGCCCTCGCCGATCGCCATGGTGCCGAGCGCACCGTAGCGGGTATGGGAGTCCGAGCCGAGGATCATTTTGCCGCATCCCGCCATTGCCTCGCGCATGTAGGCGTGGATGACCGCTTGGTGTGCGGGCACATAAATGCCGCCGTATTTCTGTGCGGCGGAAAGTCCGAACAGGTGGTCGTCCTCATTGATGGTGCCGCCCACGGCGCACAGGCTGTTGTGGCAGTTGGTGAGCACATACGGAATGGGGAATTTCTCCAGACCGGACGCACGGGCC
>USTB01000146.1 GCA_900557635.1 uncultured Eubacteriales bacterium | reverse complement strand
GGGATCAGACCGCCGAAGTCCTTGCCCACACATTCACGGTAGCGCTCGTGGGTCAATTTGACAAAGTCCTCGATGGCGGATTTGGACAGGGTGTCCACATAAGACTCCCCGTTGTACCAGTTTTCGTCGGCGGCATACACCAGATAGGCGAACCATTTCTGATGCGCGGCGGCATCGGTCTTGCCGATGCGGGGGTAGGAGAGAAGGAAGCCCTCGGCGTCCCGCTCCACATCGTAGCAGGCAAGCAGAACGCATTCCGAGCCGGGTCGATCCCACAGAGGCTCGGTGTCGCCGGGCTGACGCGCTTCCTCATCGCCGGCAAAGGGACGCGGGACGACGGTCAGATTTTTTGAGCGGTTCTCCCGCTTTTTCGTGTTGAAGCCGCCGGCGTATCCGGAGGGCCATTTGTCCTCGTCGTACAGCCATGCCAGCATGTTTTCCTGTCTTGCCTTTTCCACGCAGGTGCGCACAAGATCCATGAATTCGTCCGAGAGGTAGGGGGTCGCCATGCCCACGCGGGAGTGCATGTGGAAGCCGCCGAAGCCCATTTCCTTCATGGCGTCGATCTCACGGCAAAGCAACTCGGGGTTCAGCTCACAGTTCCATGCCCAGAAGGGGGTGGCGCGGTATTCAGCCGTCGGGTTTTCAAACAGAGCGTCAGAAACCGAGGCTTCACTGTTTTTCGGGTACAGCATAGAGGTCCTTTCCGCCGTAAAAACGGCAGGACAACCGTGCCCCGCCCGCGGGGACGGTTGTCCATCCTGAATTTTTGTATGGTTGATTTTACTTCTTGATCTCGATGATGGAAGGATCCCACATGTCGGGAGCCTCATAGCCCATGAGCGCCAGCGTGGTGGCGGCGACGTTGGAAAGTCCGTAGCCGTCCTTTTTCACCACGGTGTAGCGGTCGGCGGAGAAGTTGTCGTAGATAATGCAGGGAACGGGGTTGAGAGTGTGCGAGGTCTTGGACTTCGCAGAGCCGTCCTTGTTGCGCTTCAGCTCGCCGGTCTTTTTGTCGGTCTCGTACATTTCATCGGCATTGCCGTGATCCGCCGTAATGATTGCGGCGCCGTGTGCGGCGTCCAGAACGGGCAGGATTCTTGCCAGTTGCAGATCAAGCGCCTCCATGGAACAGCAGGTGGCGGCAAAGTTGCCGGTGTGACCCACCATGTCGCCGTTGGGGAAGTTGACGCGGATATAACGGTACTTGCCCGAGCGGATGGCTTCGATCACGCGGTCGGTGATCTCGGCGCACTTCATCCACGGACGCTGTTCAAACGGAATGACGTCGGACGGCACCTCGATATAGGTCTCCAGCTCCTCGTTGAATTTGCCGGAGCGGTTGCCGTTCCAGAAGTAGGTGACGTGACCGTACTTCTGTGTTTCGGAAATGGCAAGGGAATGCACGCCCGCGTCGCACAGGTATTCGCCCATGGTGTTGGTGATCTCGGGCGGATTGACCAGATAGTGCGAAGGAATGTGCAGGTCGCCGTCGTATTCCAGCATGCCGGCGTAGTATACGTGCGGGAAACGCACGCGGTCGAACTTATCAAAATCGGTTTCCTCGAACGCGCGGGAAATTTCGATGGCGCGGTCGCCGCGGAAATTGTAGAATACTACGCTGTCGCCGTCCTCGATCGTACCGACGGGCTTGCCGTCACGGGCAATCACGAAGGGATCGAGATCCTGGTCGATGGCGCCGGTCTCCTGACGGAGCGTGACCACGGCATCGTGTGCGGAGACAAACCGACGCCCCTCGCCCAGTACGTGGGTTTTCCAGCCAAGCTCTACCATGCTCCAGTTTGCTTCGTAGCGGTCCATGGTGATCTTCATGCGTCCGCCGCCCGAGGCGATGCATACGTCAAAATCGGGTGCGCGCAGGGTGTTGAGGTATTCCTCAAAGGGATCGACATAATCCAGAGCCGAGGTCTCGCCCACATCGCGTCCGTCCAGAAGAATGTGGATGCGCACGCGGGAGACGCCCTCTTTCTTTGCCTGTGCGAGCATGGCACGGAGATGGTCAATGTGCGCGTGCACGTTGCCGTCCGAGAACAGACCGAGGAAATGGAGGGTGGAACCGTTGGACTTCACATTTTCCACAACACCGTGCCAGCAGTCCGAGGAAAACATTCTGCCGTTCTCGATGGACTGGGAGACCAGCTTTGCGCCCTGCGCAAAGACCTGACCCGAGCCGAGCGCGTTGTGTCCGACCTCGGAGTTGCCCATGTCGTCGTCGCTGGGCAGACCCACGGCGGTGCCGTGCGCCTTGAGCTTGACCCACGGATATTTCTGCATGAGCATGTCCAGTGTGGGCGTATTTGCAAATGCCACGGCGTTTGCGGGACCGTCCTTGGCAAGTCCCACTCCATCCATCACAATGGTGAGAACCGGACCCTCAACGCCGGCAAAATCGGGATTCTTCTTCAATTCTTTCATACGACATTTATACCTTCCTCGACAGATCGCACCGCACGGCGCGAGCCTCGGCGTGAAAAGCTGAATTTAGAGCAGTCGTTCTTCTCTATTTTTCACGCGGCTTGGTTACGGAATGTTGGCAGATCAGCCTATGGCTCATCCGCCTATATTATACGCACAAATTATGAATATTTCTCCACAATGCACCGCATTTTCCGCATTTTCGGAAAAGAGTATCCGAATCGCTTGGGGCAGGGGAGCGCCGCGTCGCACATAGACATCCGTTCGGGCAAAACGACGGTTTTTGCGACCCGATCCGACATTCTTCTCCGTTTTGTTTCCACCCTCGTCACAATTTTACGAAAAAGATGTCGAAACGGAAAAATCGGGTCGAACGGTTCCGCTTGACGCGACGCAAAATATGCGGTACAGTATCAAAAAGGTCGGTTTGACACGGTCGGACCGCGTGTGCGATCCCGTATCGGGAACGGATGCGGGCATTGACGCAGGACGGCGGAACGGAGGCAATGATGACACGTTACTATATCTATTTCCCGTTTTTCGGCGCAAAGAGCTACCATGTGGTGCGCGCGACCGGTATGGACGTTCCGCGCATGGAGCGGTTCAGCCGCTCTGTGAAAAATAAGGTCGGACAGGAGGTGCGACGCATTCCGGTGAGCGAGGTCTCGGCGCATCTGCGCGCCATCCGCGCAACGGGCACCGAGGACGCGGGCGCATTCCTTTCGGAGCACTTCCGCAGTGGGTCGCAGACCGCAGACGTAGGCACAGACCTGCCCGACGAGAAAACAGGACTGTTGAAAACCCGATGCTTCTGACAGTCTCCCGAAAATTATCGGTAGGTATCTCGAGCGTTTACTTATTTCGGAATCTGCACAGACTTCGCGCCCCGCGTCGGGGCGCGCGGTTTAGCGCGCGAACGGGAATCGGCGGGAGTATTACTAAATCGTGCGTACAGACGAAATCCGCTGCCGATGCCCGTCCAGCCGCCGGCCTTGGGGCGGCGGCGCCCGACGC
>USTB01000145.1 GCA_900557635.1 uncultured Eubacteriales bacterium | reverse complement strand
CTGCGATGATCAGATCGTCCTTGGCATACAGGCATGCATTCGGCTCTTCGTCGGCGGCAGAGGACAGAGAATCCGCAAAGATGTAGCTTTCCCCGTCCGACAGGGTGTTTTCCGAGACGTCGGCAAGATACACTGTCACCTCGGAGCAGTCATAGATATACAGCGGACTGCCGTAAGAGCAGTGAATGTCGGCGTTCTGCAAAATCAACGTAACCTCCTGCTTCGGCGCGTTGACGATGATCCGTCCGTCGCTCAGGCTTCCGCTCACGCAGTAGGTGCCGCCCGCCGTCACGGTGATCACGCCGTCGTTCTCCTGCGCACCGTCTCCCGAAATCTGTGCCGACCGCCCTTGCAGTGAAACGGTCACGGTGTCCTCGGTTTCGGGCGGTGTCACATCGGTATCCTCGGGAATTGAAACCGAGACCGTGTCCGATGCGACGGTGCTTCCGCCCTCGCCGTTCTCTTCCCTGTTTTCATTTTGCACGCAGGAGCAAAGAAGTCCAACCGCCAGCAAAAAGCAAACGGCGTTCATCGTCCAACGTGCGAGTTTTCTTTTCATATGTTTCATACGTTTTCGCCCCCTTATTCTTGATGTCCCCAGTATACCGACTCCGGCTAAAACTGACCTAAAGGATTTTTCTTTTTTTCTTTAGGTTGCCTTTAAGTTCGCGTTTTATCCTGTTCTTACGAAAGGAGGTTGCCGCAGATGACTCAAACACAGTACATCTTCAAACGGTACGAGAAAAAATACTTTCTCACACCCGCACAGCTTTCCGCATTGCAGAACGGCATGCTGCCGTATATGAAAGCAGACCGTTTTGCACAATCGACGATTTGCAACATTTATTATGACACCGAGCAGTGGGATCTGATCCGTGCTTCTCTGGAGAAGCCCGTATATAAGGAAAAGCTCCGCATTCGCAGCTACGGCATCCCGCAGGACGGGGACACGGTGTACACCGAGCTGAAGAAAAAGTACAAGGGTGTCGTATACAAACGGAGATTTGCCGCGCAGGCATGCACTGCACCTGAATTTTTGCGGTACGGAAGCGATATCGCGCCCGTCAGCCAGATCGAGCGGGAGGTTCGATGGTTTCAGGAGCTGCACCGCGCCGAACCGCGCGTGTTCATTGCCTATGACCGTGAGGCATATGCTGACATCGCCGACAGCGGACTGCGCATCACTCTTGACCGCAATATCCGATGGAGAATGACCGATCTGGATCTGCGGCTGGGCGACGCGGGAGCACCCGTCCTCTCCACGGACGATATCCTCATGGAAATCAAGTTTCCCGCCGCATGCCCGCTGTGGCTCAGCGGTCTGCTCTCGGAAATCGGCGCATTTCCCACATCGTTCTCCAAATTCGGCACCTGCTATTCGCAGTTTATTCTGAACCGAAAAACCGAACCCATCTCAAAGGAGGCGCAGATCAGTGCTTAATTCTATTATCGGAACCTCGATCACGGTTCCCGTATTTCTCATTTGTACCGCGGTATCCCTCGTTCTAGGCTTCGGGATCGCCGCTCTCAGCATGTTCCGAAACCGTTGCTCCCAGAGCTTTGCCGTCACCCTCACCGTCCTTCCCGCCGTGGTTCAGGTGGTGATCATGCTGGTCAACGGCAACATCGGCGCAGGCGTGGCGGTGGCAGGCGCGTTCAGTCTGGTCCGCTTCCGCTCCGCACCCGGCACGGCACGCGAGATCTGCGCATTGTTTTTGGCTATGGCGATCGGTCTTGCCACGGGCATGGGCTATGTGGTGCTTGCCGCCATCTTCTTTGTCATCATCGGTGCGGTATTTATCGTTCTGAGCCTCACGCGCTTCGGCGGACGGACATCCGACGTGCGCATCCTCAAAATTACGATACCCGAGAATTTAGACTATGACGGCCTGTTCGACGATGTGCTCGATGCCTACACCATGCAGTATTCTTTGGAAAAGGTGCGCACCACCAACATGGGTACCCTGTACGAGCTGGAATACAGAATCGTACTCAAGGATGAGATGCCGCCCAAGGCGTTTATCGATGCTCTCCGCTGTCGCAACGGCAACCTCAACGTGATATGCGGCAGAGAAAGCACGGGAGAGGCGCTCTGATGTGCCTTTTCCGAAATTGATCATATTTTACATGCCGTAACGGAAGGACGGGATTTGCAATGCGTTTATTGATTGCCGAAGATGAACCGGATCTGGCGGAAGCGCTCACGGTCTTTTTTGAGAAGAACCAGTTTTCGGTGGATGCGGTCAACGACGGCATTTCCGCCTATGAGTATGCCGTGAACGCGGAATATGATGCCATCATTCTGGATATCATGATGCCGAAAATGAACGGTATTGAGGTTCTGCAAAAGATCCGTGCCGAGGGTGTTCGCGCGCCTGTGATGATGCTGACCGCAAAGTCGCAGAAGGACGACCGTATCGTGGGCTTTGACGCAGGGGCAGACGATTATCTGCCCAAGCCCTTTGCACCGGACGAGCTGATATGCAGGGTACGTGCCATGATGCGGCGCGGCGGCGAATACAAGCCCACGGTGCTGTCCTATGCCGATCTGCAATTAAACTGCGCAAACGGCGAATTGCGCACAAACGGCAGGACCGTGCGCCTCTGCGGACGGGAATTTCAGGTCATGGAGCTTTTCATGCGCGATCCGCAGGTCGTGTTTTCCGCCGACCGCATCATGGAGCGCGTTTGGGGATGGGACAGTGATGCCGAGATCAACGTGGTCTGGGTGCACATATCCAATCTTCGCAAGAAATTGAAATCCATCGATTCCGCCGTCACGGTCAACGCCATCAGAGGGTTGGGCTATCAGCTCGGAGCACAGCAATGATTAAGAAGCTACAGAAAAAATTCATACGGATTTCCATGGCGGCGGTCACAGCCGTGATGCTTCTGCTGTGTGTTGCGGTCAACGCCGCAAATTACATCTCGGTCCGCAATGAGCAGAACCGCATGCTGAACATGATCTACAACAATCAGGGAAAAATTCCGGAAATCCCGCACCCGCAGAAGCCCAACGACCGACAGGACGGATTTTTTACGCCCGAAACGCCGTTTTCCACCCGATACTTCGTCCTGCTCTACGATGACGGCGGCACACTGACAAAAGCCGATCTGACCCATATTGCCGCCGTCGCCGAGGACGACACCGCACACTATCTGAGCATTGCCGTCGGGCACGGAGAGGGCAACGGCGCAACGGCGGGCTATCGCTATTCGGTACACCGCGTGGGCGACGACCGTTGGATGGCGATATTTTTAGACTGTCATCAGGAGCTTCGCTCGGTGGCAAGCACCGCCATGCTTTCCCTGATCGCCGCCGCCGTCTGCATCGTTCTGGTATATATCATCATCCGCCTTTCCTCCCGCCGCGCCATAGCGCCCATGGTTCGGGCGACTGAAAAGCAGAAGCAGTTCATCACCGACGCGAGCCATGAGCTGAAAACGCCCATCACCGT
>USTB01000144.1 GCA_900557635.1 uncultured Eubacteriales bacterium | reverse complement strand
CTCCGGCACCTCCGGATATCCCAAGATCGCCGCGCATAATCATAAATATCCCTTAGGACACTTCCACACCGCAAAATACTGGCACTGCTGTGATCCGGACGGTCTGCACTTCACCATTTCGGATACGGGCTGGGCAAAGGCAATGTGGGGCAAGCTCTACGGACAGTGGCTGTGCGAGGCGGCGACCTTCGTGTATGATTTCGACCGATTCGACGCCGCGGACATTCTGCCCTTGTTTGCAAAATATCACATCACCACCTTCTGTGCGCCGCCCACCATGCTCCGCATGATGATCAAGCAGGATCTTTCCAAATACGATTTTTCCTCGGTCAAGCACATGACCACGGCGGGAGAAGCGCTCAACCCCGAGGTCTACCGTCAGTTCGAGAAATCCACGGGCTTGCAGATTCTGGAGGGCTTCGGACAGTCCGAAACCACCATGATCATCGGCAATCTGCGCGGTGCGCCGCATAAGATCGGCTCCATGGGCAAGCCCGCACCCATTTATGAGGTGGCGCTCATGGACGCAGACGGTCAGCCCGTCCGCACGGGCGAGGTGGGCGAGATCGTCATTCGCACCGATCACGGCGCGCCCTGCGGTCTTTTCACAGGCTACTACCGCGACACCGAGAAAACTGCGGAGGTCTGGCACGACGGCTGGTATCATACGGGCGACACCGCATGGCGCGACGAGGACGGCTACTACTGGTATGTGGGCCGTGTGGACGATATCATCAAGTCATCGGGCTACCGCATCGGACCGTTTGAGATCGAAAGCGTCATCATGGAGCTTCCCTACGTGCTGGAATGCGGTGTGTCCGCCGCGCCCGATGAAATCCGCGGTCAGATCGTGAAGGCGAGCATCGTCCTCACGCCCGGCACCGAGCCCACAGAGGAGTTGAAAAAGGAGATCCAGAGCTACGTCAAATCCCACACTGCGCCCTACAAATATCCGCGCCTTGTGGTGTTCCGCGACGAGCTGCCCAAGACCACAAGCGGCAAGATCCGCCGCAATCAGCTCTGAACGTTACGCAATTTTGTGCGTGCGCCGAGGCGCGAACCGATAAAATTTATAAAAATTTGTAGATCCCCTTGACAAAACGATTCGGTTGAATTATAATGTACCCATAATAAAAGGCATCGACGGAGAGTATTCCGGTTTACGTCCTTCAGAGAAGCAGCGGTTGGTGTGAGCTGCCGGAAACGAAATTGCGAATTGTAACTCCCGAGCCGGAAGGAAGAAAACCGCACATGCGGCAAGTAGAACCTTCCCGTGATTGCTGCGTGAATGCATACGGCTTGTTTGAGCCTGAGGGGCACGGAAACGTGCAATTTGAGTGGTACCGCGGATGCATGTATGATCAGGCATTCGTCTCAAAGTAATTCAACTTTGGGACGAATGCCTTTTTCGTCCCCGAACAAGGAGGAGCATGCAATGAATCAGATCAGCGGACTGGATTATAAGATCCACGAGATGGCGGGCAGAATCCGTTATCTGCGTGAGATCGAGGGCTTGACACCGGAGGCGATGGCGCAAAAGACAGACGTCACGGTACAGGAGTATCTAGACTGCGAAAACGGGGTCGGCGACCTGACCTTCGCTTTCATTTACCGTTGTGCGCTTGCCCTGAACGTGGACGTAACCGACATCATCGACGGTCAAAGCCCGCGTCTGAAATCCTTCATCCTGACCCGACAGGGCGGCGGACAGGAAATTGCCAATGCGCACGGCATGACCTATTACAACCTTGCCTATGCGTTCCGAAACCGCATTGCCGATCCGCTGTACGTCCGAAGCACCTACACCGAGGACGCACAGCACCGCGACATCGAGCTGACCACCCATGAGGGACAGGAGCTTGACATCGTGATCTCGGGTCAGCTTCGGGTGCAAATCGGAGAGCATAGCGCAGTCCTCAACCCGGGCGACTCTATCTATTTCAATTCGTCCACCCCGCACGGCATGATCGCCGTGGGCGGCAGTGACTGCGAATTCTATGCCATCGTCTTAAATCCCACGGGCGAACCCATCCCCGAATTACAGCCCGAGGTGGCTGTGGAGGACAACCGCACCGTGCGGCAGGACACCGTGGAGCGCATCTACCGCCGATGGATCGATGTGGAAAAGGACGAGCGCGGCACACCCACCTCCATCCGCTTTCATGACACCGAGCATTTCAATTTCGCATTTGACGTGGTGGATGAGCTGGCAAGACGCTCGCCCGATAAATTGGCAATGCTCCACATCTCACGGGACAAGAACGAGCGGCGCTTCACCTTCACAGATATGAAAAAGGAATCCGCACGGTGCGCCAATTACTTCGCCTCGTTGGGAATTCGGCGCGGCGACCGCGTCATGCTGGTGCTCAAGCGGCACTACCAGTTCTGGTTCGCGATCATCGCTCTGCATAAATTGGGCGCTGTCGCCATCCCCGCCACCTATCAGCTCCAGAAGCACGATTTTGAGTACCGTTACAATGCCGCAGGCGTCAGTGCGGTGGTCTGCACGGCGGACGGAAACACGGCACAGATTGCGGAGGAGGCGGCAAAGTCATGTCCCTCTGTCACCCGGCTCTTCCTTGTGGGCGGAAGCCGCGAGGGCTGGCACGATTTCGATGCGGAGTATCCCCTGTATTCCAGTCGCTTCGAGCGTCTGCCCGACACGCCCTGCGGCGATGACGCGGCACTCATGTTCTTCTCGTCGGGCACCACGGGCGAGCCGAAAATGGTGCTCCACAAGCACACCTACGCGCTGGGTCACTACCTGACGGCAAAATACTGGCACTGCTGTGAGAGAGACGGTCTGCACTTCACCATCTCGGACACCGGCTGGGGCAAATCCCTGTGGGGCAAGCTTTACGGTCAGTGGCTGTGCGAGGGCGCGGTCTTTGTGTACGATTTCGACCGCTTCCATGCCGCAGACATTCTTCCCCTCTTTGCAAAGTATCATATCACCACCTTCTGCGCACCTCCCACCATGCTCCGCATGATGGTGAAGGAGGATCTGACGCAGTATGATTTTTCTTCCATCAAGCACATGACCACGGCGGGAGAAGCCCTGAACCCCGAGGTCGCAAAGCAGTTTGAAAAGGCGACGGGACTGACCATCTACGAGGGCTTCGGTCAGACCGAGACCACCCTGACCGTAGCAAACTTCGGCGGCAACGCCGTGAAGGTCGGCTCCATGGGTATGGCTTCACCCCAGTATCGCATCAATCTGGTGGACAGCGACGGCAATCCCGTCAACGACGGCGAAACGGGCGAGATCGTCATCCGTCTGGACGAGGGTACCCCGCTCGGACTGTTCCGCGAGTATTACCGCGAGCCTGAGAAAACGGCGGAGTGCATGCATGACGGTCTGTACCATACGGGCGATACGGCATGGCGCGATGAGGACGGCTATTACTGGTACGTGGGACGCGTGGACGATATCATCAAGTCATCGGGCTACCGCATCGG
>USTB01000143.1 GCA_900557635.1 uncultured Eubacteriales bacterium | reverse complement strand
CGCGTACCGATGGGAGCAATGACGTTTGCGGGCTTTGCCACCGCCGGGCCGTCCACGGTGATGCACTTTTCCACCAGGGGCATACCCGTGCGGCAGTAATCGGAGATAAAGGCAAGCGTGGTACAGTTGAGTACCAGCGCTCCCACATCCAGCGGGAGCTTGCCCTCGGGCACCACAGCGCCCAGCGAATGATAAATGAGAACCTTTTCACCGCCCTGCGGATAGAGAGAAGGAAGCACCTTCACCTCCACGCACGAATCGTCCTTTGCCAGACATCGCATGGCGGCAATGGCGGCGGGCTTGTTTTTCTCGATGCCGATGATCACGCGGGTGACCCCGAGGTATTTTTCAAGGAGACGGATCCCGTCCGCCAGCGCCTCGGTGCGGTCGAGCATGGTGCGCGTATCCGAGGTGATGTACGGCTCGCATTCGGCGCCGTTAATAATGACCGCGCGGATGCGGGACAGATCCTGCACGTTCAGCTTCACGGCAGTGGGAAAGCCCGCGCCGCCCATGCCCACACATCCCGACGCGCGGACGGCGGCAATGAAGGAGGCGCTGTCGGTAATGACAGGGGGCTTGACCGTATCGGACACGGTCTGCAGACCGTCAGTATCGATGATGACCGTCGGCGTCATGACTCCGTTCGGCATGGTCAGGGTATCGATCTTGGCGACCGTTCCCGACACGCCCGAGTACACCGAGGCACTCACAAAGCCGTTCTCACGCGCAATGCAGTCGCCCACCGCCACAGAATCGCCCGCCTTGACTGCGGGAACGGCGGGTGCGCCGATATGCATGGAAACGGGGATACACACATGTGGCGGAACGGGCATGCGGACAGGCACGGATTTTTCCGTATGCTTCCGATGCGGTGTCCGGACACCGTGCAACTTGAAAACGGACATGGCGGGATGCTCCTTTGGAATTCCAACATTTTACGATATTATACACTTTCCGAAAAAAGCTGTCAAGAATTCCGCACACGATTTCAAAAAAACGGGTTTTTCGACAAAAAAGCAAGAGAAAAAGCGTCCCATACGCATCGATTTTGTCATATGCACTCTTGACAAGCCATGGCAGTGTGGGCTATAATAAAAAAAATATGAGCCGCACGGAGAGAGGTAGTTATATGGTCAATCAGAATTCGACGGAAAAATTCGCAAAGCAGGGTCTTACATTCGACGATGTCCTGCTGATCCCCCGCAAGAGCGATGTGGTACCGAAGCAGATCTGCCTGGACACACAGCTTACAAAAAAAATCAGCCTCCATGTTCCGCTCATGAGCGCCGCCATGGACACGGTCACCGAGTGCGACATGGCGATCGCGATGGCGCGCGAGGGCGGCGCAGGCGTGATCCATAAGAACATGTCCATCGAGCGGCAGGCGGATCAGGTGGAGCGCGTCAAGAGAAACGAGAACGGCGTCATCACCAATCCATTCTTTTTGAAAAAGGATAATTACGTATACGAAGCCGACAATCTGATGGGCAAATATCGCATTTCCGGCGTACCGGTGTGCGACGATAACGGCAGACTGGTGGGCATCATCACAAACCGCGACATGCGCTTTCTCACCGACTTTAACATGCGCATCGAGCAGGTCATGACCAAGGACAACCTGGTCACAGCCCCCGTGGGCACCACACTGGAGCAGGCAAAGGATATCCTCTGCCGTCATAAGATCGAAAAGCTCCCCATTGTGGACAGCGACAATATCCTGCGCGGTCTCATCACCATCAAGGACATCGAAAAGGCATCCAAATATCCGAATTCCGCCAAGGATTCTCAGGGCAGACTGCTGTGCGGTGCCGCCATCGGCGTGACCACAGACGTCGTTGACCGTGCGGGCGCGCTTCTCTCCGTGGGTGCGGACTTTTTGGTGCTGGACAGCGCACACGGGCACTCCCACAACATTCTCGATTGCCTGTACCGCGTGAAGGAGCGCTTCCCCGAGGCGCAGATCATCGGCGGCAACATTGCAACCGCCGAAGCGGCGCGCGATATGATCGCCGCCGGTGCGGACGCCATTAAAGTAGGTATCGGACCCGGCTCCATCTGTACCACGCGTATCGTCGCGGGCATCGGTGTGCCGCAGGTAACGGCAATTTACGATGTTGCATGCGCGGCGGCGGAATCGGGCGTTCCGGTCATCGCAGACGGCGGTATCAAATATTCGGGTGATTTGACCAAGGCGATTGCCGCAGGCGCAAACGTGGTCATGATCGGTTCGCTGTTTGCGGGCTGTGAGGAATCGCCCGGAGAGAGCGAAATTTATCAGGGACGTCAGTTCAAGGTCTACCGCGGCATGGGCTCCATCGCGGCAATGGAACAAGGCTCCAAGGACCGTTACTTCCAGGAGGGCAACAAAAAGCTGGTGCCCGAGGGCGTGGAAGGACGCGTTCCCTACAAGGGACCTGTTTCCGACACGGTATATCAGCTCATGGGCGGTCTGCGCTCCGGCATGGGCTACTGCGGTTGCGGCACCATTCCCCAGCTTCAGGAGAACGGACAGTTTGTCACTATCACAAACGCCGGTCTGACCGAGTCTCACCCGCACGATATCTCCATCACCAAGGAAGCTCCCAACTATTCGAGCAAATCGTAAACGGGAAAAACTTCTCTGCATATAACCGCCGTGAGGCTCCGATCCACGGCGGTCTCTTTTTGCACTTTTTGGAAAGATTTTAACCTCGTTCACAAAATTCGCAATTACAATTCACAATTTTAAGATACAATATGTTGTGTAATACGATATCATATAATACAATCGGTTGCGGTTGCATGTGCACACGACCGCATCACATCCGTAAGCAAGTCTGTTTCAGGAGGAAATCGAGTTGAAGATTATCAAGCGCAGCGGTGTGGAAGAGGATTTCCGCATCGATAAGATCATATGCGCCGTACAGAAGGCGAATCAGGCGACCTCGGGCACGCGGGAGCTGTCCGATGCAGATATAACCGAAATTTCCGAGCAGGTAGAGGAGCACGCACGGGCAGTGAACCGCGCCCTCTCCGTGGAGGAAATTCAGGAGCTGGTGGAGACCGGCATCATGCGTCACGGCGCGTATGAAACGGCAAAGCGGTATATCCGTTACCGCTACACGCGCAACCTTGCACGTGCCGCCAACACCACCGACAATCAGATTCTGACCCTGATTGAGTGCAATAACGAAGAGGTCAAGCAGGAAAATTCCAACAAGAACCCCACCGTCAACTCGGTTCAGCGCGACTACATGGCGGGCGAGGTATCCAAGGACATCACCATGCGTCTGCTCCTGCCTCCGGATATCGTGGAGGCGCACGAAAAGGGCATCATCCATTTCCACGACGCGGACTACTTCGCCCAGCACATGCATAACTGCGATCTGGTAAATTTGGAGGATATGCTCCAGAACGGCACCGTCATCACCGGCACGCTCATCGAGCGGCCGCACAGCTTCTCGACCGCGTGCAACATCGCCACGCAGA
>USTB01000142.1 GCA_900557635.1 uncultured Eubacteriales bacterium | reverse complement strand
GCTGCAGAAGGAGAAGGATCATGTGGAGGGCTTTGCGCCGGAGTGCGCCTGGGTCACAGTGGGCGGACAAAACCAGCTGTCTGAACGGCTGTGCGTGCGTCCCACCTCCGAAACGCTGTTCTGCCAGCACTTCAAGGACATCATTCATTCCTACAGAGACCTTCCCAAGCTCTATAACCAATGGGTCAATGTGGTCCGGTGGGAAAAAACCACCCGCCCTTTTCTGCGTACCTCCGAATTCCTCTGGCAGGAGGGTCACACCATGCACGCGACCGCAGAGGAGGCGCGCGAGGAGACCATCCGCATGCTGAATATCTATGCGGATTTCCTGGATCACGACCTTGCGATCCCGGTCATTCGCGGCAGAAAAACCGACAGCGACAAGTTTGCCGGCGCTGAGGCGACCTACACCGTGGAAGCGCTCATGCACGACGGCAAGGCGCTGCAGTCCGGTACCTCTCACTATTTCGGCGACGGCTTCTGCCGTGCGTTCAATATTCAGTACACCGATAAGGAAAACAAGCTGGTCTACCCGCACCAGACCTCATGGGGCGTGTCCACCCGGATGATCGGCGGCATCATCATGACCCACGGCGATGATAACGGCTTGGTGCTTCCTCCCGCCGTGGCGCCCATTCAGGTCATCATCGTTCCGGTCGCACAGCACAAGGAAGGCGTTTTGGAAAAGGCGGAGGAGCTTCGCGCGCGTCTGGCAAAGGCGGGCGTCCGCGTCAAACTGGATGCAAGCGACAATTCCGCCGGCTGGAAGTTTGCGGAATACGAGATGAAGGGCGTTCCGGTTCGTCTGGAGATCGGTCCGCGCGATATCGAATCTAACCAATGCGTACTGGTCACAAGACACAACAGAGAGAAGACCTTTGCATCCCTCGACAATTTGGAGGACGCCGTTTCCGAGCGTCTGACCGCCGTGCGCGACGGACTGTATGCAAAAGCGCTTGAGAACCGCGAGCGTCGCACCTACGACTGCACCACGACCGAGGAGATCACACAGGCTCTGTCCGCACACGGCGACGGCTTTGTACGCGCCATGTGGTGCGGCGACGAGGCTTGCGAGGACGCAGTCAAGGCGCAGACAGGCGTCGGCAGTCGTTGCATCCCGTTCGATCAGAAGCACATTTCCGACCGTTGTGTTTGTTGCGGCAAGCCCGCAAAACAGATGGTCTACTGGGCAAAGGCATATTGATCCGATGAAAAAGCATTCGGTCAGGCGCGTCGTATTACACCCGTTCGGTCTGCTCACCGTTGCCGCAGCGCTTCTTTTGACCGCAGTCGGACTGGTCACAGTCTACTCGGTCACCTACCGGAGCAATCCGGAAGCGCTCGGCATCTCGGTGTTTGCTCTGGCTCTGGGCATGGCGATCTTCGGCGCCGTGGCGGCATTTGATATTTGCCGCCTGCCAAATGCCTTTTATTTTGCCCTGTTCGGCGTGACCGCGGCGCTCCTCCTGCTCACCCTCTTCATCGGCGAAGGACCGGGAAACCGCGCGTGGCTCCGCTTTTCGTGGCTGTTTTTCGATATTCAGCCGTCCGAGCTGGCAAAGGTGAGCTATATTCTCACCCTTTCCCGCCATCTTACATACCTGCAGAATAAAAAACGCTCGCTTCGGTCGAGCATTCTGCTTGCGTTGCATGTGCTCACCCCCATCGTGCTGGTGCTCCTTGAGGGGGATGTCGGAAACGCATCGGTGCTGGTCTGCATCGCCGTCGGCGCGTTTCTGTTTTTCGGCTCTTCCCTGCGACGCGTCGGTATCGGCGCTGGCATCGCGCTCCTGCTCTCTCCGGCGGTCTGGTTTGCTTTGGGTGAGCATCGGCGGGATCGCATCATTGCGGGGCTGAACCCGTATTCCGATCCGCTCGGCTACGGATGGCAGTCCCTGACCACGCAGAACGTCATTGCGTCCTCTTCCCTGTTCGGAAAAGGATTTCTGAACGCCGTTTCCAGTCAGCAGATCCCCGCCGTCCACACCGACATGATTTTTGCGGCAATCGCGGAGCAATTCGGTTTTGTCGGCGCTTTTTCGGTCATCCTGTGCCTGTTCGGGCTTTGCGCCTTTCTCACATTGGACGCCTCCGAACGGACAAGCCAGGGCAAGGCGATCTGCTTCTGCGCCGCCGTGTGGATCGGCGTGCAGACGGTGGAATCCATCGGCATGTGCCTGGGTCTGCTCCCTATCGTCGGGGTGGCTCTGCCCTTCGTCAGCTACGGCGGCTCGTCCATGACCTCGCTCTGGATCCTTCTCGGCGTGGTTTTCCGCGCAGGAAGATCGAAAAAGACGCAAACAGCCGAAAAATGCACGCCCTCCGAGGCAGTATGATTTTTTTTAATTCAAGATAGAAAAAGCAAAGGAGAATCTGTCATGGCAGACAACACCAATCTCAACGAAGAGCGCCCGCTCGATCACATTCCCGCAGACGGCGGCTTCACCGCGATCTTCCGCACCATCGCATGCGTGGGCGACAGCCTCTCGTCCGGTGAATTCGAGGCGGCGGCACCCGACGGGTCGAGCACGTATCACGATATGTATGAGTATTCCTGGGGACAGTTTATCGCGCGCATGTGCGGCAGTAAGGTCTACAATTTTTCGCGCGGCGGCATGACCGCACGCACCTATTGCAACTCGTTTGCCGATGAAATGGACTATTGGAATCCGAAATATGCAAGTCAGGCATACATCATCGCCCTCGGTGTCAACGACATCGGATATGAAAAGGGCGAGGTCGGCTCAACAAAAGACATTGATCTCAACGACTGGCACAACAACACGCGCAATTTCGCAGGCTATATGGGCGAGATCATGCAGAGACTGCGCGAAATTCAGCCGCGCGCCAAGTTCTTCCTGCTCACCATGCCGCGCGAGAACGAAGGCGATGAAATGCGACAGAGAAAAGAGGATCACCGCCGCTTCCTGTATGAGCTTGCCGAGCTGTTCGGCAACGGAACCGACCTGTTTAGGTTCGAGTTCGGTTGAAATCAGGCGGCCGAGCCAATCGATCCCCGGGATATGCTCGTATTCGTAGAAATCCATCACGCCCGAGCAGCACCACATCTGCATGAACATATGCGATTCCTCCACGGCATGTATCGACTATATCATCCGCAAAAATCCGGACGATTTCCGTGAGGTGGGCTTCATCGGCACCGACCTGCACGGCTGATCCCCTATGGAAACAAACAATCAAGCCTTTTCGATTCCCCTCCCTCAAGCCGTCGCCGACGCACTGTCGGCTCTTGAGAATGCGGGATACGAAGCCTTTATCGTGGGCGGATGCGTGCGTGATGCCCTCCTAGGACGTGAGCCGAAGGACTATGACATCACCACCTCTGCCCTGCCCGAAGAGGTGGAACGCGTCTTTTGCCAAAATCGGGTCATTGAGACGGGCTTGCGCCACGGCACCGTCACCGTGCTGTCACGCGGAGAGCCGCTGGAGATCACGACGTACCGAACCGACGGCGAT
>USTB01000141.1 GCA_900557635.1 uncultured Eubacteriales bacterium | reverse complement strand
CGAGGTCAAGGCGTTGGGCAATATCATTCTTATGATCGACGAGGTGCATTCCATTGTGGGTGCAGGCGACGCGGAGGGCTCCATGAACGCCGCAAACATTCTCAAGCCCGCGCTGTCCAAGGGTGAAATTCAGATCATCGGCGCCACCACCCTCAACGAATACCGCAAATATATCGAAAGCGACTCCGCATTGGAGCGCCGCTTCCAGCCCATCGTCATTGAAGAGCCTTCCGTTGCCGACACCGTGGAGATCCTGCGCGGCATCAAGGGTAACTACGAAAAATTCCATGGCATCCGCGTTCCCGACGAAACGCTGCTCCGCTGTGTCACCCTTTCCGAGCGGTATATCACGGATCGTTTTCTGCCCGACAAGGCGATCGATCTTTTGGACGAAGCATCCTCCTATCTTGCCATCCACACCCCATGCATCAGCGAGCTGGAAAGGCTCGGAGCGGAGCTTGGGCAGATTGCGCGGGAGCGGGAGCGATTGGAAGCCGAGCCGGAGGACAGTGACGAGAAAAAACAGGAGGCGCGCTACCGTCAGCTAGCCGACCTCAAAACAAGGGAAATGCAGGATAGGTCTCGCTATGAGGTGCTGTCGCACGAGCGCGACGGTGTGGAGCTGACCACAGCCGACCTTGCACAGGTCATCGAGATCTGGACGGGCATCCCCGCGTCCAACATCACCGGGCATGAGTTTGCCCGCATCAATTGTCTGGAAGCCAGACTCAAGGAACACATCATCGGTCAGGACGAAGCGGTGAACGCCGTGGCGCGTGCGATCAAGCGTAGCCGTGCAGGCGTTTCATCGGTGCGCCGTCCCGTCTCCTTCATTTTTGCGGGACCTACGGGCGTGGGCAAGACCGCACTGGTGAAAACACTGGCGCAGGATCTGTTCGACTCGCCCGAGACCCTGATCCGCCTCGATATGTCGGAATATATGGAAAAGCATTCGGTCTCCCGCCTCATCGGGTCGCCTCCCGGCTATGTCGGCTACGACGACGCAGGACAACTGACCGAGAAGATCCGCCGCAAGCCGTACAGCGTCATTCTTTTTGACGAGATCGAAAAGGCGCATCCCGACGTCCTCAACATTCTGCTTCAGGTGCTCGATGACGGCAGGATCACCGACGCGCACGGACGCACGGTCAGCTTTGAAAACTGCGTCATCGTCATGACCACAAATGCAGGCTCGTCCACGGGCGCCAACCCCATCGGCTTTGAACACAGCGAGGATTCCGCCGCAAGAGAGCGCACCATGCGCGCCCTCTCGGAATTCCTGCGTCCCGAATTTATCAATCGCGTGGACGAGATCATCACGTTCCACTCCCTCACTGATGAGCAGTTCGTGGCGATCGCTCGCATCATGCTTAATGAGCTGCGCGACACACTGGCACAGAAGGATCTGGCGTTCTCATTTACCGATGCCGCATGCCGTCTCATAGCCAAAGAGGGTTACGACAAGCGCTTCGGCGCGCGCAATCTGCGCCGGTATATTTCCGCGCACGTTGAGGATGAAATTGCCTCCCGCATCATTTCCAATTATGAAAACACCCTGCACGCAGTCGCCATGGATGTGCAGGATAACGCGCTGATATTCACCTGTTGCTGATCGGATCATCCTTTCGCGCCGAGCACTGAAGAATGCGGAAGGAGGAAGGTACGTTTTATGACATCCAAGAGCTGGTACAATCTTTCCGTTGCACAAACGGAAAAGGATCTGAATACAAGCCAAACGGACGGCCTTACAAAACGTGAGACCGCCCGGCGGCTTGCCAAATACCGTAAAAACAGAATATTTCCCCTACCGACGGGAACCTTTTCCTCCTATCTGCGGCAGGTTCTGTCCGATTTCACCTCCCTGCTTCTGCTCCTGACGGCGCTTCTTTCCCTGCTGTTCGAACAGAAGGTCAACGCGGGTGTGATCTTAGCACTTTTAGCCGCACACTACGGCGCGGCGGTGCTGGTCTACGTCCGCGCACAGCGGGTGCTTGAGGACATGGAGAGCCACGCCCTGCCCAACGTCAAGGTGATGCGCGGCGGACGGCTGTATATCGTCAAGCAGGAGGATCTTGTCCCGGGCGACGTGATCTTCCTCTCGGTGGGCGATATCGTTCCGGCAGACTGCCGTCTGGCGCACAGCGAAAATCTGACCGTGCTTGAGGGCAAGCTGACCGGCGAACGCCATTCGGTCTACAAGGACGCCGACTTTTCCGCCTACGGCGAGGTTCCCCTGCCCCATCGGCAAAACATGGTCTATGCCGCCACCATCGTCACGGGCGGAACGGCAAAAGCCATCGTCTGCGCCACGGGCGACGATACCGAGGTATGCATGCAGGGCAAAAACCCGCCGCTCGTCTCTCAGGAAAAACTGCGTGTCATTGCCGTGTTCCGCAAATACTGCTCGGTCTGGAGTCTGTGCATGATCGCCGTGATCTTCCTTTTGACCGTCACCGACCTGTTTATCGGCTATTCGGATCGCGGGCTGTTCGACATCTTCCTCACGGGACTGACCTTAGCCGTCGCCTCCATGAGCGAAATGTATGCCGCGTTCGGTTACATCGTCATAGCGACCGGCATTTTCTCTGCAATGCGGCAGAAGAAGGACACAAACGAAGGCGCGCTCATTAAAAACAGCGGTAAATTGGCGGCGATCAAAGACCTCAACTGCCTCATTTTCCCGAGAGAAGCCACCTATGTCGCACAGAACAGCCAGATCGACCGCATTTTCTACAACAGTACCCTGCTCGATGCCAAAAAGCCCAATCAGGCAAAGCAGGGCGCGCAACTGATTCGCTATGCCGTCCTTTCCAGCGGCATTTACGGCGCGCGCGCTCTGGTCACCAAAAACGAATCCCATGAAAACGTGTACACCCCCGAGCAGGAGACCATCATCGGCATGGCGGCGCGCATGGGCGTGTACAACGTGACGCTGGAGCAGGAATACCGACTGCTCGACCATGCGGACGCGGGTTCGCGCTCACGCTACGATACCTCCCTTGTGTCCAGTCACGGCAATCAGATCTCGGTGGTGCGCGGCGACGCGACGGAAATTCTTTCCCTCTGCCGCTACTGCAACGAAAACGGAAAGTCCATGCCCTTGGCGGGCGATCGGCTGAACCGCATCATGACGACGGTCGCACAGCTCTCCAAGGAGGCCCTGCGCGTGGTCGCCGTTGCGACCAGAGCGACCTCCAACGTCAACCTTTCCCGCATCCGCTCCAACCAGACCGACCTCACCTTTGAGGGTCTGATCGCCTTCCGCGAACCGCTTCTGCCCGACGCGGCGCGGAATCTTTCCAAGTGCAAAAACGCGGGCATCCACATGATCATGACGTGCGATGCCTTTTCGGAGACCAATATCCGCATGGCGGAATCGCTCGGCATTATCACGTCGCGCGACGAAGTGCTCGATTCCTACCGCATGTCTGCTATGAAGCCCGATATACTGCGCATCAATGTGCGGCAGTATCGGCTTCTGCTCGGACTTTCCACCTCGCAAAAGGAGGAAATTCTGCAATATCTGCAGGC
>USTB01000140.1 GCA_900557635.1 uncultured Eubacteriales bacterium | reverse complement strand
GGTATACGAGAAAGACGCGTCCGACCGTGCGTCCTCCGCCTTCACGGGAATAATCAGAAGCGCCGTCAGCGTAACCGCTGTCAGCAAAAGTGCAAGTGATTTCCGCATAGCATAACCTCATTCCGCCAAATACTCCGCAGGGGGAGCGTTTGCATCTTTTATCAATTTCATCATTATAATTATTATAGCACGCGCGCCCCTCCATTGCAACCGCATGTCCGCTTTTTTATGTATTCCACAAAAGGGATCGGCGTTTTTGCGGCAATTCAAACGAAGTTTTGTTTATTTTTGTCAAATCGACATAAAATCGCCGATTATTCATCGAGAGCCTCTTGACATAATATAAATATTGTGTTAAAATTCAGTTACGGTATCATCATAGTTTATTCTTATTTTCCTCTGAAAGGAGTACCCTCGCAGTGAAACGTTTTCTTTCTGATGCTATGCCTCTTTGCCGCACTGCTCTGCCTCTTCCCCACGATATCCTCCAACGCCTCGAACGGCGTCACGCTGACGGCGCTTCGCGGCACGCCCGTCCTCGACGGCTGTATGGACCCCATATACGCTTCCTCCTGCAATTTCAAAATCGGTCTGGATTCGAGGTATGTCGGCATCAATCCCGAAAACGATCCCGACGATTCCCTCAAGATCTCACAGGGCGACTGCTACGTTCTGTGGGACAGCAACTACCTCTATTTCTACTGCACCGCGTATGACAGCGACCTGCAGAACGACGATTCGATCTCGATCTATTTCCAAACGGAGGACGGCACGTATTTTGCAATCGCCTATTATCCCGCCAAGCAGTTTTTCTCGTACCTCGACGGCGCGTTTTACAGCCAATATCTCAATGTTGAGAAGTGTCGGGCATGGGGTTACAACGATGCGGCGGCAGGCTACTACGCCGTGGAGCTGGCGATCCCGTTCAACAGCTTATATGCAAACCGAACGCTCGGCTTCCACTATTGCGTCCGAAACACGCAGACCGACAAGGTCACGGTCTCTTCCCTGACCTCGACCTCGGGCTTCTTCGTCTTTGACAACCTCAAGCTGTCAGCCACGGAGGCGACCGAGGACGTCGTGCCTTACCGCCAGACCCTGCCCGATTCTCCCATATCCACCTCCGGCAGATATCTTCTCGGCGCGGAGAGCGGCATGACCGTGGGAGAGGTGCGCGCGGCATTTGTGCAGGATCCCAACGACGATTTTTACGACAAATCCAATCACTATCTGTCCGACGACGATCCCGTGCGAAACGGTCTGTCCCTCGGCATGCGGAGCTTTAGCGACAGCATGACCCTGATTGTCGGCGGCGATGTCAACGGCAACGGACGCGTGGAATCCAACGACTACATTCTTGCCCGCCGCGCCCTTCTTTCGAGCGGCTCGTCCGACACGGTACCGCCGGGAGGCGCGGAATTCTACGCCGCCGATGTCAACGGCAACGGCGAGATCGATTCCAACGATCTGTCCCGAATCCAAACGTATCAGCTTGGTCAGATCGCATCCGTCGCCCCCAAAAAGCCCGATGCCCCCACCTCCCTGCTGTCTCCCTCCACGGGTCAGTACAGCTTTTTGCAGTGGTGTCACGGTGCGCCCTATGACACGCCCAACCACGTGCTGGTCGCCTTCGACCGTGATGATTCCGGTTATTTTGACGGCGGAACCGCAGTCACCTTCGACGGCGGAACGGGCTATTATCTTAACAATGTCACAAACAATTTTGAACAGGACGATTACCGCGGACGTCTCGGTGTGAGCGACCCCATGTACCGCAGGCTCTTCCGTGCCGCGCTGTACGACTACACCTATCCCGTCATTCTGATCGCCATGCCCAAATTGAGCAGTGAGAGCACGGACGATTATCTTTCCGGACTGACCGCCGTCTTAGAGGACATTCAGAAATTACAGCCGACGGCGACCGTCGCATTTGTCAACGTCTTTCGGAACAGCTATTGGTACACCGCCAACGTAAAGCCGCTCATGACGCAGTACGGCGCGGATTACCTGAATTACAGCAACGGCTATGCGGTTCCGAGCCGTCTGGACAGCTACATTCAGAGTTGCCCGAAAATCGCCCGCTCCGAAAAGCCGGACGGCGCTCTCACCTCGGATGAGATCACAAAATATCGCGACAGCATGTACTTTACCATTTACGACATCGACGATCCCGAAAACAAGCGCGGTCTGGATCGCGCGCTGATCATCGGCGATTCCATTGCCAACGGCTACTATAAGACCGTGCGGCAGAACATGTGGACGCAAGCCACCGTGGATGCCTACATCACCTCGCTGGCGGCGATAGACCATGAGGCGCTCCTCCGTGATCTGAGGCCCCTTCTGGAGGAATATGACTATCAGGCGATTCAGATCAACATCGGTCTGCATTACCGAGACGGCTTCGACCGCGACCCGTCCGACTGCAAAAACGATCTCTACACTCCCTATCTGCGCGCCGTATTAGAGGGCATTCGCGAAATGGAGCCGAACGCCGAGATCGTGTTTGCCACGACCACGCCGAGCAACCTCAAGGTCGGCAACACCGTATACAACGACCGATTCGACGATGCCACATACACATGGATCCTGCAACGCAACCTCTGGGCGCAAGTGCTGTGCGAGGAAATGGGGATCGCCGTCAACGATCTGTACACCCTGTGTCTGGAAAAGAAGCCCGCAAAAACCGATCAACTCCACTTTTCCGATCAGTCCTATTTCAGAATTGCAGTGAGCGAAGCGATCTACGACGCACTGCATAAGCAAAAGTAAAACCACACCCAAAAATATAAATCAGTTTCGCAAAAAGCGTAAAAAAAGGAAGTCCTACCCATGCATGACGAGCTTACCCAAGTCGATATCGACAAAATGAAAGAAGAGATCCGCTACCGCAAAAGTGAGCTGAGACCCAAGCTCATTCAAATCGTGCAGGAGGCACGCGCACTCGGCGACCTCAGCGAAAACTTTGAATATTCCTCGGCGAAGCGGGAAATGAATCGAAATAACAGCCGCATCCGCTATCTGGAACGCATGATCGACACCGCAATTGTCATCAGCGACCATTCCTCGGAGGATACTGTGGGGTTGTTTGACCGCATTGAGCTTTACTATCCCGAGGACAACGAGACGCGCACCGTCGTTCTAGTGACCACCCTGCGTCAGGACGCCCTCCACGGGTACGTGAGTAAGGAATCGCCGCTCGGGCAGTCCCTGCTCGGACATCGCGCGGGTGACACCGTCACCGTCGTCGTGAATGAGCGATGCAACTATGCGGTGGAAATCCGTACCATCACCAAGGGCGAGGACGATACCTCCCTCGAAATCAGCCCTTTCTGACAAAAGACACCCGGACAGGGGACGCACCGCCGATGCTGACACATCTGCGGCGTCCCCGAAACACTTAAGAAAAGCAAAAGGCAGAGAACGTTTCCCGAATCGGACGTTCTCTGCCTTATTTCACAACATGTGCAAATCATTCGGAAAAGCCATAATGCCTTTTTGCAAAGACTTCGGGAGCGGCATATCGGTGATATTCGCACTTACCACCGCGCCCGATGCGGGGCGCTCCCCCGAACCCCGGTCAAGGACCTTTTGGGAAAGGTCCTTGACAATCCCCAAAACC
>USTB01000139.1 GCA_900557635.1 uncultured Eubacteriales bacterium | reverse complement strand
TCATCCGCATCTCATGCGGACACGGGTCGTTCCGCATTGACGGAACGGGTACAGCGGGAAATTACTCTGCTGCGGGTGCTTCTGCGGCTGCTTCGCCGCCCTTGTCCACCATAGCCTGCAAAGCATAAGCCAGACTGTAGAGCGGACCCATCAGGCTGCCCATGATCTTGCCGATGAGGACTTCCTTGGAAGGAATGTCCGCCAGCTCGCAAACGCCTGCCTGATCCAGAACAGCGCCGTCCAAAAAGCCTGCCTTGATATCGAACGTAGGGATCTTCTCCGCATATTCCTTGATGATCTTGGCGGGAGCAATGGGATCGCTGCTGATTGCAATTGCGGTCATGCCGTTGAGCTGAGACTTCAACTCACCGTAGCCCAACTCGTCGCAGGCACGGGAAATCATGGTATTCTTGTATACCTTGTACTCAACATTGGCTTTACGCAAAGCGGCACGCAACTTGGTATCGTCGTCCACGGTGATACCGGTGTAGTCCACCAGAACGCCCGAGCTTGCATTGCGCATCTTCTCCACCAGCTCGGAAAGCATTGCCTGCTTCTGAGACAAAATGGCTGCACTTGGCATAAATGTCACCTCCGGGTAAAATTTGGTTGTTCTTTTACAAACAAAAAACTCCGTGCAGTCGGTTCCAAACCGCCGCCGGAGGACGCATATTTCCGTATCGCCCCGCATAAAAATAACGGAACGTGAAGTACACTCCTCGGCTGGATTTCCGTTGCCGCATGCGGCAACAACCGGCTGTCTTTGGATTACCTGTGCATTGTACCACACATTCCCTTGTCTGTCAAGCCCTTTTTCAAACTTTTTTCGATTCGGCGCTCATTTCGCGCCGCACCGTAGATTTTATGCCGCCGGAGGTCGTATGTCCGCTTTTCGCATCCATCACACGGTACTGCCCTTTGCCGTGTGCCTGTGTCTGCTCACGCCCCTGCCGCGCCTTTTGGGGATCCTGTGCGCCGTGCTCCTGCATGAGGCGGGACATTTTGCGGCGATCGCCCTGTGCCGCGCGCACATCACCTCGGTGATCGTGCTCCCCTTCGGCGCGCAGATCAATACCCGTCTCACCTCGCCCGCCGCCGAATCTCTCATTTCCGCGGCAGGGTGTGTGACGAATCTTCTGTGCGCCCTGCTCTTTTCCCGCCTGTTTCCGAATTTCGCGGGCTATTCCCTTGCGCTCGGCGTTCTGAATCTCCTGCCCGTTCACGGACTGGACGGCGGGGTGCTTCTTGAAAACCTGCTCCTATGGCGGCTGTCCCCGCCGCGCGCCGAGGCGGTCAGCCGCGTCGTGTCGTGCGTGACCCTGTTCTTCCTCTGGGCGGCGTCGGCATATTTTATACTGACCGAGACTGCAAATCTTTCCCTTTTCCTGCTATGCGTGTTCCTGTTTTTTCAGAGCAGTTTTTCGGGCTGACCCGCATCTGCGTCGTTTGATGCGAATAAAAACGGACGCCTGCCGCATTTCCGTTGAAGGAAGCACGATCGGTGTCCGTTTCAATATTTGACCTTTTTCAGTTCACAAATTCACGGTAAATGGCTTGCATGGCGCGGGGCAGATCGTTTTCCGCCACGCCGATGATGATATTCAGCTCGGACGAGCCTTGGTCGATGATGCGAATGGAAATGTCCGCATTCGCAATGGCGGTGAAGATGCGCGCGGCGACGCCTTTTTCGTTTTTCATGCCGCGTCCCACCACAGCCAGAAGGGCGATACCCTCCTCCACCACCACGGTCTCGGGATTCACAAGATTGCAGATATTGTTCAGGATCGCTTCCTTATGGTCGCGCAGATCCCGATCGTTGATCACCACGCTCATGGTATCGATGCCCGAGGGCAGATGCTCAAAAGAGATCTTCTGCTTTTCCAGTACCTCGAGCACCCGTCTGCCAAATCCCAGCTCGGAGTTCATCATGTCCTTTTCCACCGTGAGCACCGCAAAGCCGCGTTTTCCGGCGATCCCCGTGATGATGCCGCAATCGTCATCGACGGGCGGTGTGGACACGATCATGGTGCCGTGATCCTGCGGACGGTTGGTATTGCGGATATTGATGGGAATGCCCGCAAAGCGCACGGGGAAAATGGAATCCTCATGCAGAACGGTCGCGCCCATGTAGGAAAGCTCGCGCAGTTCGGTGTAGGTGATGGTGTGCATGACGCGCGGATTTTCAATAATGCGCGGATCTGCCATCAAAAAGCCCGAAACATCGGTCCAGTTTTCGTACAGGTCGGCGTTTGCGGCACGCGCCACAATGGAGCCTGTGATATCCGATCCGCCGCGCGAAAAGGTGCGTATGGTATCATTGGGCATGGCGCCGTAGAAGCCCGGGATGACCGCGTTATAATGGCGGCTGAGGACATCGTGCAACATCGAATTGGTGCGCTCGGCATCCAGCGTTCCGTTCTCCGCAAAGAAAATGACGTCGGCAGCATCGATGAAGTCAAAGCCCAATGCGCAAGCCAGCACCTTACCGTTGAGGTACTCGCCGCGCGATGCCGCGTAATCGCGTCCCGCCTTATGCACCATGGCATTTTTGATGGTGGCAAATTCCCGATCCAGATCGATATCCAAGCCCAGCCCCGAAACGATATCGCGGTAGCGGGAGGCGATCTTCTCAAAGAATTCGTCGATCGGCTTGCCGAGCGTCGCCATCTCATAGCATTCATACAGCAGATCGGTAACCTTTTCGTCGCCGGAAAAGCGTTTTCCGGGCGCGGACGGCACCACATAGCGGCGCTCCGGCTCTGCGCGGATGATATCGATTACTTTTTTGAACTGTTCGGCATCCGCCAAGGAACTGCCGCCGAATTTTACGACCTTGATCTTTTCTGTCAGCACGGTTCTGTTCTCCGTTTTCTTCTTAGTATCATTCATTATAGAGGGTATTTTGCGCGGTGTCAATACCGATTTTCCACAAATCGGAGGTCAAGCCGCGCCCATGCGGCATACAATCCCCACTAACAGGATATGCAGGCAAAGAAAGAGCGGCACACACACCGAAAAGCGGAGGTGAAGGGTCTTATGCCGAAACAGGCCGATCCCGCCGAGCGCCCCCACCGATCCCATGGCAAAGGAGCACAGGAGCAGGGTCTTTTCCGGAATGCGCCACAGGCGGTGCTTCGCCTTATATTTATCCGCGCCGTACAGGATCAGCACAAAAAGATTCCACACAGCCAAAACACAGCCGACGATCAGCTTCTGCTCCCAAAGGAACGCGCACACAGCATGCACGGTTTCCATACATCTCACCCCTCTTTGACGGAGAACCGACATGCGGGATCTCCGACCGCAAACTCAAAGTGTCCCCGTAAAGAATAACGTCGGTCAGGTTGCTCTGACCGACGTTATTCTTGCTTTCCCGTTTTTTGAAAGGACGCCGATTATTTCTTTTTCTTGGAGGTGTTACGGGGAACCAGCAAAATCACAGCGACCACAGCGCCTGCAGCGATCGCCACGGCAACAACGATGCCGATGATGTTGGAAACATTGGACACACCGGTGGAAGCGGCGGTGGTGGATGCCGCTGTGGTGGATGCGGCGGTGGTGGATGCGGCAGTGGTGTTTGCCGTTGTTCCGCTGCCGGCGGCGGTATCGCCCGCGGTCTCTTCAGCCGTAGTCTCTGCA
>USTB01000138.1 GCA_900557635.1 uncultured Eubacteriales bacterium | reverse complement strand
CGACTTAGGTCTCTTCACCGAGGACAGCGTTCTGGAATTCGGCTACTGCACCGAGCTGTTACTGCGGCTTCAGCGCATTAAGACCGACCCCGACACCTTTGATGCGGAGATCATCCGCAATTTCCTGCAAAGCGTGGGCAATTCGGTGGTGTGCGTCAAGAACGGCTCCATGGTCAAGATCCACGTACATACCGAGAACCCCGATCAGGTGCTTGCCTTCTGCCGCAAATACGGCGAATTTCTCACCGTTAAGATCGAGAATATGTCCTTACAGCACAACAACCTTTCAAAAGAAGCGGCAGGCAGTGAAGCCGCAGAGCGCAAGGCCTACGCCACCGTTGCGGTTGCCAGCGGCGAGGGCATTTGCCGTCTGTTCCGCGACCTCGGGTGCGATGCCATCGTCAACGGCGGTCAGAGCATGAACCCGTCCGCACAGGACTTTTTGGAGGCGTTCGACCGTCTGAACGCCGAAACCATCCTCGTGTTCCCCAATAATTCCAACGTCATCTTAGCCGCAAAACAGGCGGCTTCCATGTACCGCGATGCCGATGTCCGCGTGGTGGAGAGCCACAACATCGGACAGGGACACATCGCTCTGCAAATGCTGGACGTCTCCTCGGGCGATACCGATGCCATTCTCGCAGATCTGCGCAAAGCGATGGAAAACGTCATCACCGCAGGCGTCTCCCACTGTGTCCGCGATACGCAGACCGACAACTTCCTGCTCCGCAACGGTGAATTCATCGGCTTTGTGGGCAAGGACATCCTTTCCGCCGACAACGACCGCCGCGATGCGGCATGCATGCTGGTGGACAAGATCGATTTCGCCGATCATGAGATCTGCATTCTGATCGCAGGTCAGGACGCCGTTCCCGAAGAAACCGAGGAGATCAAAGCCTACATTCAGGCAAAGCACCCCTTCTGCGAGGTCTACCCCGTGGACGGCGGTCAGGAGATCTATTCCTACCTGATGCTTGTGGAATAATACTGTTTTACGGAGGATCGTAACTTGAACATTGCTGTTTTCTTCATTGCCGCCGTATGCTCATATCTGATTGCCGGACTGAATCCGGCAATCATTCTGTCCCGTGCCGTGTATCATCGGGACATCCGCGAGGAAGGAAGCCGCAATCCCGGCTTTACCAACTTCAAGCGCGTGTTCGGCGGAGGACTGGCGTGGGTCGTTTTTGCCCTCGACATCATCAAGAGCGCCCTGCCCGCTATTGTGTTCGGCCGGGCATTTTCCGAAATTCTCGGTGCACGCGAGCTTGGTGTCGCCTTTTCCGGTCTGTTTGCCATGATCGGTCACGCCTACCCCGTATACTACGGCTTCCACGGCGGAAAAGCGTTTCTTGTAGGCATCACGACCGTATGGTTCATCGACTGGGTGGCGGGACTGACGGCGACCGTGGTTCTGGTCGTCATTTTGCTGACGATCCAATACATGTCACTTGCCTCCATGGCTTCCCTGATATGCGGCGGCATCGCGCTGTGCTTTCGGAGCACGGACTCCGTCGTGCTTCTCTTGTATACCCTGTGCGTCCTGTTCTGCATATTCCGCCATCGCGCCAACATTTCGCGCCTGATGCACGGACAGGAAAAGAGGTTTTCCCTGTTCGGAAAATCAAAAGCACAGAACGAAAAATGAGGTACATTGAGCTATGAATAATCCATCGGACAACGCCGTTTATCGGGGCGGGATCGACATCGGCTCCACCACGGGCAAGCTCCTGATCACGGACGATCGGGATCGGATCCTCTTCTCAGATTATGAACGCCACCGTGCGCACACGCAGGAAACCCTTGCCCTTCTTCTGGAGCGGGCGAGGGCTTCCTTGGGTTCGTGCGCACTTCGTCTTTGCATCACAGGCTCGGGCGCGCTCGGGCTGTCCCGTGCGCTGAACATCCGCTTCGTGCAGGAGGTCATTGCGGTCACGGCGGCGCTGAACGCCTACTACCCGCAGACCGACGTCGCCATCGAATTGGGCGGCGAGGATGCCAAGATCATCTATTTCCGCGGTGGACTGGATGAACGCATGAACGGCGTGTGCGCAGGCGGCACCGGCTCTTTTATCGACCAGATGGCATCCCTTCTTCAAACCGATGCCGCAGGGCTGAACGAAGCCGCCGCAGACGCGCACCAGATCTACCCCATTGCCGCACGGTGCGGCGTATTTGCCAAATCGGACATTCAGCCCCTTATCAACGAGGGAGCTTCCCGCAGTGACCTCGCCGCGTCCATCTTCCGCGCCGTGGTCAATCAGACCGTTTCCGGACTTGCCTGCGGCAAGCCCATACGCGGCAAGGTCGCCTTCCTCGGCGGACCTCTGCACTACCTGCCCGAATTGCGCCGCTCGTTCATCGAGGTTCTGCACCTCACGCCCGACTGCGTGATCGCGCCTGAGAATTCCCACCTGTTCGCCGCACTGGGCGCCGCGCTGAACGCATCGGGGGAGCCTGCCGTCTCTATTGACACCCTCTCGGAAAAGCTACGCGCCGGGGTCGCCACCGAAGCCGAGATCAAACGCCTGTCCCCTCTGTTTGCCAATGAGGACGAATATGCCGCATTCTGCCGCCGGCACGAGCGGGCGCATGTCACACGCGGTGATCTTGCCGCGTATCACGGCGATTGCTTTCTCGGCATCGATGCAGGCTCCACCACCACCAAGCTCGCGCTCATCGGCGCGGACGGCGAACTGCTCTTCTCCGACTATCAGAACAACTGCGGCAATCCGGTACATACCGCCATGCGTGCCATGGCGCGTCTGGAGGAAGCCATGCCCGAGGGGGCGCGCATCGTGCGTGCATGCTCCACGGGCTACGGCGAGACCCTTCTGAAATCCGCCTTCTCTCTGGACGAGGGCGAGGTGGAGACCGTTGCGCATGCCGCCGCCGCTTCCTTTTTCGATCCCGAGGTCGATTGCGTCCTGGACATCGGCGGGCAGGATATGAAATGCATCCAGCTCAAAAACGGCACGGTCGACAACGTCATGCTCAATGAGGCATGCTCCTCGGGATGCGGTTCGTTTATCGAGAATTTTGCGTCCTCCCTCGGCTTTTCGGCGCCCGAATTCGCACAACAGGCGGTATTTGCCCGCAATCCCGTGGATCTGGGCACACGCTGTACCGTTTTCATGAATTCCAACGTCAAGCAGGCGCAGAAGGAAGGCGCCGAGGTCGCCGACATTTCCGCCGGACTTGCCTATTCGGTCATCAAAAACGTCCTATTCAAGGTCATCAAGCTGGTCAGCGGCAAGGAGCTGGGTTCGCATATCGTTGTGCAGGGCGGCACGTTCCACAATCAGGCAGTTTTGCGCGCACTGGAGCTGATCGCGCAAACCGAAGTCACATGTCCCGATATCTCGGGCATTATGGGCGCTTTCGGCGCCGCTCTCATCGCACGGAGTCACTATCACGGGCAGAGCACTTCCCTGCTCTCCTTTTCCGAGATCCGCGATCTGACCTATACCACCAAGACCGCACGTTGCGGCGGGTGCGAAAACAATTGCGTTATTACGGTCAATACCTTCGGCAACGGCAGAAAATGCATCACGGGCAACCGTTGCGAAAAGAAATTCGGCGCCGTTTCGGACACCGAAAAGGGCGAAAATCTCTACGTATACAAGCAAAAGCGCCTCTTTGACTATGAGTC
>USTB01000137.1 GCA_900557635.1 uncultured Eubacteriales bacterium | reverse complement strand
CCGCAAGATCGTCTGCGGCGGCGCGCCCATTCGCTGTTGGTGAAAATCCAGTGAACGTTCTTGATCTGATTGTACTTTTGAATATAGAAATCCCGCCGCTCAAAAAGCTCGCGCAGGTCGGAGGTGATCTCCGCCAAGGGATCGAAATAAGGACTGGCAAACGCCTCCCAGTCCCAGTAGAGGGTCTCCACGTCGTGAATGTAGAAAAACAGGGAGGACGCGGTGGTGTCGGCAGATTCCAAGACGTTGGCGATTTTTTCGTGGAAGGAATGGATCAGAATGCGGCGATAGCGTCTGCTTTGCAGAAGTGTGCGGAGGAAGTAATAGTCTCCGCGGGCAACGCGAACGCCGTCTTCGTCGGTGTATGTCAGGGAAGCGCTGTCGCTGACCGTGACCACATCGATGTTTTTATCGCGGCGGAGAAGGGACTGCACATAAAGATCCGTGCGAACCCTCTCGTCCTTACTTTCGTAGAACGGATAATCGGGCGCGACCACAAGGGTATCGCCGCGCATATGTGTTTCAATGAACAGACCTTCCCGAACCTCGTCGAAATAGTCTGCCGCCGTGATCTCGGTTTTACTGCCCGCCGGCACATACAGGATCAGGATGAAATATTTGAGCCAGGTGAACCGATTTACAAAGACCGAATTCAGCTCACAGCACCCCAGCACGGTGCGGTGGCGGTTGACGATCTTCATGGTACAGCCCGTGCCATCGATCACCCGTCCCTCCATGCGGAGTGTGACCTCTTTTTCGGTTCCGCATTTGAATACCCGAGGGAATGTGAGAAAGCCGTGCTCTGTTCCCGTATTTTCAACGGTCATTTTGCCGTTTTCATAAACGACGGTTACATGACCGCGCTTGATCCACTTCTGATTTTGTAAAAGTTCCATTCGACCTGGTTTTCCTTGCCGTATCTATATATTAATTGATTGCTGAAATAAAAATGTCGGTGCTGTGCCATGCACAACGTCGCGCCGTGCGCAACATTACTTGTTTTTCATAAACTCTTCGTATTCGTCGCAGATACTCGTGTCGCCGATCTTCAGAACGGTGCCGTGATCCAGCCATATGACCTTGTCGCACAGACGCTTGATGGATTCGAGTGAATGGGACACATAAAGCACGGTGGTACCGCCGCGGATCATGTTGAGCATCTTTGCTTCGCTTTTTGCCTGAAAGGCGATATCGCCCACCGAGAGGATCTCGTCCACAATCAGGATCTCGGGGTCAACGATGGTGGCGACCGAAAACGCAAGACGCGCAACCATACCGGAGGAGTAATTCCGCACCGGCACGTCCAAAAAGTCCTGCAGCTCGGAGAATTCCACGATCTCGTCGAACTTACTCTCGATAAAGGCTTTGGAATAGCCCATGATAGCACCGTTGAGGAAGATATTTTCCCGCGCGGTCAGCTCGTTGTCAAAGCCTGCGCCCAGCTCGATCATAGGGCAAATGTTGCCGTAGGCGGTCACACTGCCTTTTGTGGGCTTGAGGACGCCTGCCACCACCTTGAGCATGGTGGATTTGCCCGCGCCGTTGGAGCCGATGAGTCCTACGACCTCGCCGGGGGCGATGTCGAAGCTGACGTCGGAAAGCGCCCAAAAATCATTGTTTTCCTTGCGCTTCTTTCGGTATCTGCCGGACAGGATATCCACAAACAGCTGTTTGAGGGAAAAGCCCTTATCAATGCCGAGATTGAAGCGCATTGACACATGGTCAACTTTTATGATGCTGTTTTCCATCTTTTTCGATGCCTCAAACGTTTGGATTACACGTAATAAATGAACTTGTCCTGGTTTTTGCGGAACAGGACAGCGCCGATGAGCAATGTGCCAAAAGCCGTTGCAAAGCAGGAGACAAACTGGAAGAGAGTGGGGCACCAGCCGTGCAGGATAATGGCGCGCGCAAAGTTAATGTATTGATACAGGGGGTTGCACTTGAGAATGGCGGAAAAGGTGCCTAACTGCAAAACCGACATATCGTACATGATAGGGGTAAGATAAGTCCAGATGGTGACGACGATGCCGTAGATATAGAACATATCGCGCAGGAACACCGCGACCGTGGAGAGGATCAGTCCCATGCCCAGTGTGAAGATGAACAGGCAGGCATATGCATAGGGCAAAAGGAGGTGATACCAGTTCAGCCCCGTACCCGAGATCAGAATGACGGCGTAGAGGGGGATGAGGGTCAAAAGAAAGTTGATGCCCGAAAAGAGCACCTTTGACAGAGGGAAGATATACTTCGGGATATAGACCTTATTGATCAGGCTGAAGTTTGCCACCACACTGCTCATTGCCAGGTTAGATGCTTCGCTGAAATAGTTGAACAGGGTCAGACCGATCATCAGATACGTGGTATAATCGACGTTTGCGGTCATTTTGCCGACCTTGAAGACGTTGCTGTACACAAAGGACATGACAAGGGTCATGAGCACGGGGTAGAGCAGGCTCCAAAGGACGCCGAGAACCGAGCGCTTATACTTGACCTTGAAATCGCGCGAGATCAACTGCGCCAGGAGAAAACGGTATCGTTTGAAATTAGATACTGTGTTTTTAATCATGAAAAACCTCCGGAACCCACGGAAAGGGTGTTTCACAGAACCAAAGGGCGATCGGTTCGGGAGCCGTGCCGGGATAAACGGTGCGGACTGTCAAAACCGACGGCAGACGGGTAAATGCGGAGAGCGCATGCGTGGGAAATGTCACCGTAAAACATAAGGCGATGCGGCGTGCCGCAGGACGCCTCCGAGACGACTGACACGCGCAACGGCAGACTGCGCATTATACTTCGACATTATAGCATAAAACGGCAAAAAAGTCAAGCGCTTCCCGTGCCCGAATTCGGGAAAAACGGCGTTTTTCACTTTGCGCAAGATGCTCTGTCTCGGTTGACTTTTTTGGGGAATTATGGTATACTTTTCGGGAGAAGAAAACACATGAGGCAATGGGCTGTTTTTCGGCGCGCATTGCGGTGTTCTCAAATAATTTCGCCGATATCGGCACGGAGTTACAATATGCATCAATCAGTCATTACCCGCGCTATGACGCAGGACGGTTCCGCAAGGATCGTTGTGTGCAATTCGTCCGCATTGGTCGAGCGTGCACATGAAATTCACAATACCTCAAAAACCATGACGGCGACCCTCGGCCGCTGTCTGACAGCCGCCTCACTGATGGGCTGTCTGCTCAAGGACAAGACCGACGTTCTGACCCTGCAGATCGACGGCGACGGACCTGCCGGAAGGATCGTATGCATTTCCGACTATCTCGGAAACGTGCGCGGCTGGGCGGAAAATCCCGATACCGAGCTACCGCCCAACGAAAAGGGAAAGCTGAACGTGGGAGGCTCCGTGGGTGCGGGGACGCTGACCGTCATGCGGGACACGGCGGATGCCGGTCATTACGGAAGCACGGTGAATCTGGTCTCGGGCGAGATCGGCGAGGACATTACGCAGTATTACGCGGAAAGCGAGCAGATCCCCACGGTGTGCGCGCTCGGCGTGCTTGCCGACACCGATTGCTCCTGCCGCGCGGCGGGCGGCTTGCGGTGGGCGATATTGAGCTTTTCGGCGTCCATGCGGAGCACACGGAGGACAGCATCGGTCTGATCGTGCGCGGTCACGGTCAAACGGTGTATTTCACCGCC
>USTB01000136.1 GCA_900557635.1 uncultured Eubacteriales bacterium | reverse complement strand
TGCTCCCTGAATGAAAACGTCAACCGCTTTGCGCTTTCGGTGCTGATTACTTTGAATCGGGAGGGCGCTATCGTTGCCTGCCGCCCCGTTGAGAGCGTGATCCGTTCCTCGATCCGCGGTGTGTATTCCGAGGTCAACGACCTCATCGAAAAGCGCGAAAAAAGTATTTATGCACTGAAATATACGGCGCTGATGCGGAATGACCGTCTGGATCAGATGACTGAGCTGTACCGCCTTCTGTCCGAGCGCAGTGTGCGGCGCGGCGTTATGGAATTGGACGCCGACGAAGCGCATATTATCATGCAGGACGGCAATCCCGTGGATATCGTCCTTCGGGAGCGCGGCACGGCGGAGCGCATGATTGAGCAGTTCATGCTGTGCGCCAATGAGGCGATCGCCACTTATCTGCACGAGCACGATTTTCCGTGTGTTTACCGTGTCCATGAGGTGCCGCCCGTCGAAAAAATGCAGAGCTTTGCGCTCTTTGCGCACGACCTCGGCTTATCGGTTGCGGGCTTCAATCCCGAGAATCCGTCGCCCCTTGCCCTTTCCGCCGTTTTGGAACAGGCGCGGGAGCGGGGCATCGAGCAGGAGGTGTCCGCAGTTCTTCTGCGCTCTCTTGCCAAGGCACGCTACACCACGGCGCCGCTCGGACATTTCGGGCTTGCCGCGCCGCTGTACTGCCATTTCACGTCGCCCATCCGCCGCTATCCCGACCTTTGCGTGCATCGTCTGGTCAAGGCGGCGCTCCGCGCGGGCGAGGACTGCGGCAAAAAGAGTCGGGACGCGCTTCGCGCCGAGGTGGAAAGCATTGCGGTGCGCTCCAGTGAAAACGAACTGCGTGCCATGAACGCGGAACGCGCCATGGACGATCTGTATAAGACGGTCTACATGTCCCGGTTTACCGGAGAACGCTTCGAGGGCACGGTATCCTCGGTAATGTCGTTCGGCATCTTCGTCCGCCTGCCCAACACGGTGGAGGGACTGATCCCCGCCGCCAATCTGCCCGCCCCCGTGGAATTCGACGAGGCGCACTGCGCCATGTCTGCGGGCGGCAGAAGCTTCACGCTCGGGGATCGCGTTTCGGTGATCTGTGCGCGTGCCGACGTGACGACACGTCGCATTACCTGGAAACTTGTCGGAGACGAAACGCCGACCGCTGACTGATCCCGCGCGGCAGTCCGCTTTTCCCGACCGACCCTGAAATACCCAAGTCATTTTGAGACGGCTATCATGAATGAACGGCTCCGAGGGGGAGAAGATGCATTTTCTGTGCGGCGTCTTCTTCCCTCGCCTATTTTACTGTGCGGAGGCATCCATGAAACGGATCGTATTCCTATCGATTTTTGTGCTGTCGGTTCTGACCGCGCTTTGCGTGTTCACGGGCTGCGGCTCGCGCACGTTTGCACTGACCGACGGCGATATCACGGTCTACTGCGGAGAGGACGCTCCCCTTCCTATCACCTATACCGTCAACGGCAGGGCGGGGGACATGTCCGATCTGACCGTGACCGTTGACGGCGACTGTGTGGCTTGGCGGGACGGACGTCTGTATGCGCTGTCTGCCGGAAGCGCTCAGGTCACGGTCACGCTATCGGGCGACGAGCCGCAGACCCTGTCGTTTCGGGTCAGGGCGGCGGAGCTGGCGATTTCCGCGCCTGCGTTGATCGATCTGATGCCGAACGCGCAAGCCGCGTTGTCCTATGGAGTGACCGAGGACGGTGCGGAGCGCGCCGACCTTGCGGTGTGTGCAGAGCTTTCGGGCGACGGCATTTCCTATGATGCGGACAGTCAAGTGCTGACCGCGTCGGATGCGGGAACGGCGGTTTTGCGCCTGTATCTGCTCGAGCACCCATCGGTGGAGGCGCACGTCACGGTCTGCGCGGGTGAATTTTCGGTCTCCGTGCCGACGGCGGACACCGTTCGCCTTTCGTCGGGCGACAATGTCCCGTTTCCTGCCGCCGTCCTGCGCGACGGCATGCAGATGAACCGTTCGCTCACGGTCATATCCGACGGCGATTCCGCAGTGTACGATTCGGAATCGCAAACGATCCGCGCCGTGCGCCCCGGCAAAACGGTGCTTCGCTTCCGCATGGAAACTCTGCCCGAGGTGGGCTGTGACGTGATGGTATCCGTGACCGAGGAGATCTTCGGGCGGGGAGAGCAAACGGTGCAGGGCGACGTGGATCTGTCGGGTCAGAGGAACGGCGTGGTGCGCCTGAACGGCGGGCAGACGGCGGTGCTGACAGACACGGCGGGGACGCAGTACGTGATTTACGCCACGTTGGAGCTTCCGTCCGACGATACCGCCGTGGAGTCGTGCGGGCTTGGCTCGTTTGCGGATGCGGGTAACCGCGCCATGTGGTTCGCCCTCCGCAACACCAACGGCAAGGCGGACGGATGCTATTCGGTGCATTTGCGGGAATTTTACCGTTCCTATTCCTGGACGACCTACAATCAGCTCATAGACGGGTACACCGATATCGCGCTGGGCACCCGCGTGGAATGCATTCTGGTGCGGGATAACACCACCTATTATTATGCCATCGGTCCTCTGTGGGGCACCTATGAATCCGCCTACACCGAGCCGACCTACCCCGGCGTGTTCTCGCACGCACCCGCCCTCACCGTGACCGATTTTACCGTGGCATACGACGCGGAAAGCGTGTCTGCCGCGCGCGACGCGATTGTGCAGAGAGGCGCGGCGCTTGTGGTCGCGCAGGAGCGGGACGGCGTGATCATGGTGGGCGGCGAATCCCGCACCTTTACCGCCGTCACCTATCCTGCGGCAGATCAGCCGCTGACGTGGGAGGCAGATGTCTCAGCCATGGTGCGGGGCGCGGAGGGCGTCACGTTGATCGACGGTGTGCTGACCGTGCCGCAGGATGCGTCGGGCAGTCTGACCGTCATCGTCCGCTCGGGCATCGGCGAGGATCGCATCCCCGTCACCGCGGTTCCCACCGTCACCGCCGAGGATCAGCCCGTCCGCGTCACGGGCGGCGTCCTTTACGATCCCGAAACGGGAGTGATCACCTTTCCCGCCGAGGCGACGCGGAACGACGGCATTGTGAGCGAGACCGAATCGGCTGTGCCCGATGCCATGGCGGCGCTGACCGAAAAGGTGACGGGCGATTTTGAAATGGAATTTACGGTGCACGATCTGCGCGGGAGCGGCGAGCGCGCCGTGCTCCTGCTCTCCTTGGGCGGTTCGCACAATCAGTTCTATGTGTCCTGTGCGTCGGACGGCACGATGGGACGCATCGCGGCATATCTCAATCCGATCACACAGGACGGTGGCCTTGCGTGGAGCGGCGTGTGGATGAACGGTGCGGCGTCCCTGTCGGGCGGCTTTTCGGCGGGCGCGTCTCATACCTTCCGCATCGAAGTCGCGGGCGGGCGCCATACCGTGTCGGCGGACGGCGTTCCCGTCACCCTGACCGACGCGCAGGGCAATACGCAGGCGGCACGCTTCTTTTCGGACTGGAACGTGCGGCAGACCGTGTTTTTCGCGCTCTCGCAGGGAAGCACGTGCCGTATCTCGGATATCCGTCTCCATGTGTCCGAGACGAAGCCGACCTTTTATGCATACGGCGGCATGGTGCGCGAGCTTACCGACAACGGCTTCTCGGTGCAGTATACCGACCTCGGCTGGGCGGCAAAGAACGGATATTATAA
>USTB01000135.1 GCA_900557635.1 uncultured Eubacteriales bacterium | reverse complement strand
AAAACGCTTTACCAAAAACGACGAAGGATTCATCTGCGGGCACTGCGGATACGCCGTCCCGCCCCTCGGATACACCTCGCGCAACCACTGTCCGAAGTGTCTGTATTCCCTGCACGCCGACGAAAACCCGGGCGACCGCGCCAGTGAATGCCACGGGCTGATGCGCCCTCTGCGCGCAGATCCCGACCCCAAAAAGGGCTTTGTGATTACCCATATCTGTGAGCGCTGCGGCGCTGTCAGAAGAAACAAGGCGGCATCGGACGACGACCGCCGTCTCCTCATCGCCCTCACCGCAGGAAATACCGGAAATACATGACCACACGGGTGCGGCGACGCTCGGGCGCGGTATATCCGCATCGGGTGTGCGGCACATCGCCCGCGTCGGGCAGGCTCGGCTTGCCGCGCCTGTTGGGCGGCGGCACGGTGCAGATCAAACTGTACCCGCAGACTGCCGTGCCGCCCCGTGCCGTCCGCCGCAGGCGGACGGCACCCGACACGGGATACCGAAACCGCAGGCAAAAAGATACCGTATGGCAGGACACCACCGTGCCCGCATACGGTATTTTTGCGTATATACGCCCCCGCGGCATATGCCCTTCGTTGCTCAGCGTCGGAAGGTCACTGTGACCGTAGTCCCTTTTCCCACCGCGCTCTTCATGTCGATCTCGGCATTGTGATACATTGCGGCATGCTTGACAATGGACAGCCCCAGACCCGTGCCGCCCGACTTCTTGGAGTGACTCTTATCCACACGGTAGAACCGCTCAAACACCCTTGACTGATGCTCAGGCGCAATGCCGATGCCCGTGTCGCGCACGGTCAGAACGACCGTCTCGGACGTCTGCGCGACGTGCACCTCCACACTGCCGTTCTCCACATTGTACTTAATGGCGTTTTCGCACAGATTGTACACGATCTCATACAAAAGCCGCCGCACGCCCGTCACCCGACCGTCGTCGCCCGACGCCGAGATCGAAACATGCTTCTGCTCCGCCTCCTGTGCCAGAGACGACACCGCCTCCTGCGAAAGTGCAAGCAGGGAGACCTCTTCGGTCTGCATCTGCACGCCCTCATCGAGCTGAGACAGGCGTATGATATCGTTGACCAAGGCAAGCAGACGCGCCGCCTCGGTGCGGATGTGCCCCACAAAGCGCGGCATATCCTCGGGCTGAACCAAGCCGTTCTCCATCAGATCGGCACTGCCGATGATGGATTGCAGCGGCGTTTTCAGCTCATGGGATACATTGGCGGTAAATTCGCGGCGGTTGCGCTCGGCATTTGCCTGCTCGGTCACATCAAAGGCAAGCAGAACCACACCGAGAGCGGCGCCGTCCGAGGAAATGCGGCTGACGTCAAACTGATACTCCCGTCCGTTCTTTTCGGCGCGCACCTCGGCATGACCGTTTTCCATCGCCGATTCGATGGCAAGGTTCACGTCGTGACGGCGGTCGACCTTGAGGAAATCCTCACCCACGCAGGAATCGTCTGTCTCAAAAACGGTCTGCGCCGCAGGGTTGATGCTCAGGACGCGGTGATTGCGGTTCAGGAGCACAAGGCCCTCCCGCATGCTGGATGTCACCTGCGCGAATTCCTCCCTGCTTTGGCGAAGATCGTGCAGTCTGTCCTCAATTTCCTTGTGCTGATCGTGGATGCGGCGGAGCAAGGGCGCCAGCTCCTCGTATGCGTCGTTCTCCAGAGGATGCTCTAAGTCGAGACGGTTCAGGGGATCCGTCACCTTCTTCGCCATCCGTTTTGCCATAAGCACGGCGAAAATGACCGACACCACCAAAATTACCAAGATCCACCGCAGCATGCCCATCATCAGGACAGCCATGGACGCACCCGAAACCGCGATGCGTAGTACCGTGCCGTCGGATAGCAAAACCGCCTCATAATAGTTCATCTCGGTCAGCGTGGACGATTTTCTCGACCCGTTGCCCTTGCCCGTTTGCAGTGCCTCGCAGATCTCCTCACGGTCGAGGTGATTATCCATGGTCGCGGCATCTGCCTCCGAGTCATACAGAACGGTGCCGTCCGACGCCACCAGGGTCAGACGGTATTCCCCGTCCGAGACCTGCTCCAGATATTCCACACCCATGCGCTCGGTAGCGACGGCGGCTAAGGAAAGCTCGTCGATAAGCTGTTTTTCCCGCACGTTGCCGAAATAGTTGAACAGGGACACGGAAATTGCCACAAAGCTCGCCAAAAGCACTGCCGTGGACACCGCTAAAACAGACCATAAAATTCGTTTTTTCATAGCTTCACAACTGTCTGCCCGCAACGTCGGCGCACTGCCGACACAAACAGACAGCCAAACCCCTTCCCAAGATGGTAACGGTGCAGACGCTTCACGCTTCGGGCGCAAAGCGGTATCCGACCTGACGCACGGTCTCGATACGGTCGCCGTACCCGCCCAGCTTCACGCGCAGGGTTCGGATATGCATGTCCACCGTGCGGCTTTCTCCGATGTAATCGTCGCCCCAGATCTCACGGTAGAGCTGATCGCGGGTAAATACCGTGCCGGGGTGAGAAAGAAACAGACGAAGCAGTTCGTACTCCTTAAAGGTGAGACTGACCCGCGCGCCGTCCGCCGTCACGACCCTCTCCTCCTGATTGAGGCAAAGACCGCCCGCCGTCAACAGCTTTTGCTCATTTTTGGGCTTGCACCGACGCAGAACCGCCTTCACGCGGGACAGCATTTCCATCATGCCGAAGGGCTTGACCAGGTAATCGTCCGCCCCCAGATCCAGTCCCTGCACCTTGTCGAATTCCGTGCCCTTTGCCGTGGCTAAGATCACCGGAATGTCGCACAGCTCAGCGGATTCCTTGAGCCGACGGAGCAATTCGATGCCGTCGATCCCCGGGAGCATCACATCCAAAAGTATCAGCTCGGGCTTGATTTCCTTGGCACTCTTGACCGCCTGCCAAAAGGAGTCGCCGTCCTCAAAGCCGCGGGCGGCAAGTCCCACGGAGGTCAGCGCATACACCTCGATATCCCGAATGCTCGCGTCGTCCTCAACACAATAGATCATGGTTCGTCCTCTTCATTTCTGTGAATTTTTGTACGCTTCACGGTCACTGATAGGATTTGTGCACACCCGTCACCGCAAAGATCACCCACTCCGCAACGTTCGTGGCATGGTCTCCGATCCGCTCGAAATACTTGGCGATCATGAGAAGATCCAGCGCATATTCCCCGTCGGCGGGATTTTCGGCAATCAGAGCGATCAGCCGTGTCTTTGCCTCCGAAAAATACCGATCCACCACATCGTCATGGCTGATAACCGAGAGCGCCGTCTGCACGTCCTGACGCACGAAGGAATCCACGCTGTCCGTGACCATGGCGATGGTCTCCTTTGCCATTTCCCGGATTTTGGGGTATTCCTCGTGGGGATGGGCGATCATGCAGGGGACGATCTCCACAATGTCCTCCGCCTGATCGCCGATGCGCTCCATGTCCGTGATCATTTTCAGCGCGGCGGAGACGGCGCGCAGGTCCCGCGCCACCGGCTGCTGACGCAGCAGCAGGCGCATACAGATGGTCTCGATGGTGCGCTCCTCTTCGTCGATCTTCGCGCCGACCTTGGAGACCTTCTCCCCCAGCTCTTTCGTGTAGGAACCCAGCGCCTGCGTGGCAAGGGAGATGATCTCCTCGCACAGGGAACCCATTTCCGTCAGTTCCTGATTCAGCAGCAGA
>USTB01000134.1 GCA_900557635.1 uncultured Eubacteriales bacterium | reverse complement strand
AAAAAGCCATAGCCTGCCCTTCCGAAAACAAGCAACCCCCGAGATACCGTCGTTCGATATCTCGGGGGTTGCCACCGTAGGCTACCAAAGCCTCATATGTGCATTCGATGAAATTTCGCGCTTCCGCAGTCCTCAGTCGCTGTAACCGCGGTTGCGGGTATCCCATACAAGGGTGCCGTTGCTCTCCTTGATGGGAATAAGAACGCCGCGTTCACTGCCGCTGTTGGGCGAATGAATCGCCATCCACAAATTGCCCTTGGCATCGCGGAAGAACATGCCGTGACCGCCGTCCTTTGAACCGGTGTCCGATTTGGAGTACAGGGTCTTTTCCTGTTGCTTCCACGGACCTGTCACAAGACCCGTTTCACTTTCGGCAATGCCCACACAGTAGCCGTAGGCATCCGAATTCGACCAGATCATCAGGAGCTTGCCCTCCTCGGTGGTATACATGAAACAGCCGTCGGTGATGTTCCCTGCCGACCACGCGGAATCCCTTGCCGTAAACAGCTCGACCGGCTCGGAGATAAAGTGCGTCAGATCGTCCGAGAGCTTGGCGCATGCCATGCGCCCGATCTGATCGTCCGTCGATGTCCATTCGTGTACAAAGACCATCCAGGGCTGAGCGTCGCCGTCGATGTAGAGCGTGCCGTCGATGCAGTCCCAGTCGGACGGCGTGACGTGCCCCGCAGAATGGAGCACAAATTTATCGCCGGGATGATCCGCCGCAAATATCGCAACGCCGCGGTGATTGGTCTTGCTCGAATAATAGGTGGTAAACATGTAGAATCTGCCGTTGTATTCGTGCACCTCGGGCGCCCACGCGTTATCCACGTAGTCGTCCGGATACTCCACACAGGAAACGGGATCGGAGAAGGGCGAGGTGAAATCGTCGTTTTCGGTCTTTTGCATGAGCCAGCCCGTCCTGTAGAGATACCATGCGCCGTCATAATAGAGCAGGAAGGGATCGCGGATCGAATCGGATCCGGTGTCCAGTGTAACCATAGAATCCTCCTTTGTCACGTAACCGTAGGGAATATCCGGAAGTCCCTCGCACGACACCAACGACTGTCCCGCATCGTATACCGTGGGATACTGCCCTACGGGCGTTGCGGCAAGGGGCGCCATGCCGTCAACGGAAATAACCGCGCGCGCCGTATCGGTGACAACGGTGCAGTAAAGCGCCGTCACGTCCTGCGCACTCTCCGACCAGACGCCGAGCAGATATTGAGCGGAGGCGTCCTCGCGCGCAATGATCTTGGCGGTGAAGAAGCGGAAGCCGCTGTCACCTGTCACCTGACCGCCCGTCAGACGGTTATCGTAGTAATGATAGATGTCCCGCGTCGCCGTTTCGTTTGTCGCCGTGTGATCCACATAACGCAGAGGGACGGCATATTGCGGGGTCAGAAGATTGAATTTCTCCTCGGTGAGGGGAATGACGTAGAACTGCGCCGCGTTGCCCGTCTGTGCCGATGCGGGCTTTGTGAGATCCGCGCCGCCGAGCTGAGCCAGACGCGCCTCGCCCGAAACGGTCAGGTCGGCGAACACGCCCCCCTCCCCACAGTATACCAACCTTTGTTTGGTAAAATAGGTCGTTGGGTGCTGACCGACAGGCGTTGCCGCGATCCTTGCGGAAACCGCCGCCGAGACCGAGATCTGATAGTCGTCGCTTTCGGTCTTGCAAGCAAGCGAGGAGATTGCCTGTGTTTCGTCGCAGTAGAAGCCGAGCAGATAGACGGTGTCGCCCTCCCCGCGCGGAACGATCTTGGAGGTGAAGAAGCGCGCGGTCTGCTTGCTTGTAAACACCGCACCGTCAAGACAGGTATCGTAATAGTGATAGATGTCCTCGGTCGCCGTTTCGTCGGTCTGCTCATGATTCACAAAACGCGCATAGGCGGAATCGGGACGGGTCATCTCGTTGAACTGCTCCTCGGTGAGAGGGAGCACAAAGAACTGGGACTTGCCCTCGTTCCACTGAGATGCGGCATATTGCGTATCCGTACCGCCGTGCAGGGCAAGCTTTGCCGTGCCGACGATGGACATGGTGCGCTTCACACCGGGGAACACGGTATCCCAATCGTAATCGGGAGTGAACGTGCCGCTGCGGATCTCGCCGATCACACCGCCGTTCTTATTGGCGATGGAGATGGTGGAGGAGGTAAAGATGCCGCGCTGGATCGCGGTGATCGCAGCGCCGTCGTTGGCGATGCACGCGCCGTAGGACTCCACCTTGGTCACGGCGATGCGTCCGATGGTGGCGCCGTCCGCCGTGTAGATGCCGATGGCACGGTCGTCCGTCGTACCCTCCTTTTCACAGGTGGATATGTATGTGCCGCCGGTGAAGGATGTGATCTTGGTACCCTCACCCGTGTTAAAGACCGCCGCGCGGTTGCACACGGTAATATTAGCGTTGATGTTGATGATCATGCCGCCCGCACGGTTATAGATGCCGATGCCTCGCACCGTCTGTATCGTCGTCTTGACGGTGGTCAGCTTGCCGCCGTGATTGAGAATGCCGTTGGCATTGGAGGTCACTGTGCCTTCAACCGTGCCGCCGAGCGTGCCGTAGTTGACAATTGCCGCGCCCACGCCGCGCACGGGGGAAGTATAGTTGAAAGTGGTCTGTGCGGACACCGCGCCGACCGTGCCGTAGTTGCACAGCGTACCCGCGCCGGTGGAGATCAGCTTGGCGCCGTCGATCTTTTTAATCGTGCCGAGGTTGGTCACGGCATACTTGCCGCCGACAGCCGAACTGACGCTTGCCTCGCCGAGGGTTTTGACGGTTCCCGCGGCTTTGATGTACATACCGTTCTGTCTGCCCGAAAATGATCCGCCCGAAACGGTGGTGACAGTCGATCCTGCCCCCGCATACAGAGCATTTTTACCGATGAACGTACCGCCCGTAACCGAAAGCAGCTTGGAAAGTCCCGTCAGGCTGACAGCGTCCGCCTTGGCAGAGGTAAACGAGCCTGCGCTGACCGACACGACCGTGCCGCCCACGCAATGGATGGCATCGCCGCCGTCGGCGGAGAATGTCGCGTCGCCCGATACGGTCAGTGCGCCGCCCGTCCACACGGTAAAGACATGACCGTTATAGCTCGTGGAAAGGTTGGTCACACTGCCTGTACCCTTTACGGTGAGATTTCCCGCCACATAGATGCAGGAGCGGGAGGTCGTGCCGTTATAGGTGAGGGCATATCCCGCAAGGTCAAGTGTGATCTTGGTTCCTGCGGGAACAGTGAGGCGGGAATCGTAGGTCACATTATCCGACAGGGTATACGTGACCGACGTTCCGTCGGTGGGTGCGGAGGCAAACGCCTCCTTTAAGGTCTTGCAGTCAGTTCCGATCACATACGCGGCGTCGGTATTGGGTGCGGCTTCGGTACTGCCGTAAAGCGCCTCTGTGCTCGAAATCGACGGTTTCTCTGCGCTGACAGGCAATATGATACATGTGCTCAGCATGATTACAAGCATCAGCGCCGACAGAAATCGTTTCATATTTTTCTCCCTATTTTAATATTTCTTTTTTACGCTTATGCTTCGGCTATGGTCAGCCGAAGCAATTCCTATGCTCATAATATCACACCTACACAAAAAAAACAACCCCCATTTACACAATTTTGTAAAAAGTGAAAATTACGCAGGGATGCGAGGGGGATGCGCAGGAGACGCGGGGGATGCACGGGGCGCCGCCCCGAACCCC
>USTB01000133.1 GCA_900557635.1 uncultured Eubacteriales bacterium | reverse complement strand
GACGTGATTGAGATCTCAGGCTGTACGGTCCTTCCCGAAAACAACGGCACCTACATCCTGCGCGGCAAATCGGCGGATAAGAGGGTCCTGTATTTTGACGAGAACGCGTTTACCGTTGAGCTTGAAGGCGGATACCGTGAGGATTTCGTCCAATTATCGCGGAAGGCGCCGAAGCCGGATATCGTGTTTGCGTGCAACAACCGCTTCTGGTGCTCTCAGGGTAACATGATCTACGCATCCCGTGCGGGCGACCCGTACAACTGGTATGCATATGAGGGTCTGGCATCGGATTCGTATGCGGTTCGTCTTTCGGTTCCCGGTCCGATCACCGCAGGATGTGCGTATGACGGCAGTCCGGTGTTCTTCACCGAGACCGGCGCATACCGCATTGTGGGTACCAGACCGTCGAATTACGAGGTGGTCGCGACCAGCCTTCCCGGCGTCAAGAGCGGCGCGGGAAACTCCCTGTGCGTGGTGGGGCAGTATCTGTACTATCTGTCGAGAAACGGCTTCATGGTATGGGGCGGCGGCGCGCCGAAGCGCCTGAATTCGCCCATCGATACCGAGGATCTCCGCGATGTGACGGCAGGCTCGGACGGCAGAAGCTATTGGGTCGGCTTTTGGAATACTGCGCAAAACAAGCATCTTTACTGCTACGATACCTACACCGGCGAATGGCTTGAGCAGGGCAGTGAAAGACCCACTGCGTTTGCCTACTGTAACGGTCTGTACATGCTGACCGACGAGGGCAGTCTCTGGTATTATCCCAACGACGCGCAGACCCCGACAGGCTTTACCAAAGAGACAGCCTTGGTCGGCTCGGTACGGTTCTCGCCGTTCCCCGACGTGCCTGCGACGGGCGTGACCCTGATGGACGCCGTGCTCCATGTCACCCTGCTTGAGTCGGTATCGTCCCTGAGCGCAAAGATCGTGTATTCGGACGGGGAGACTGTTTCCTTCGGAAGCTGTACGGGCAAGGGGAGCTTTGTGCTCGACTGTCCCGTAAAGGCGCGGCGTTGCGGAAATTTCAGCCTGCAGCTTGATACGACGGGCGGGTGGTATCTGCAATCCGCAGAGTTCACCTACACAGAAAACGAAGGAGGGTGATGCGTATGGCAAAAGCAAAGATCGAGGAAATTCTCAAGCGGGCAAAGACTACGGGTCTGTACGACCTGATGGCGAAGGATGACTGGGAACGGATCACTGACCGGCGCGACCTGGAAAAACTGATGCAGTTCACCGTGGACAGCACGATCGCGATTACCGACGAGGAAAGGGCGCTGGCGGATAACGGCGCACGGCAGATCCGCGCCAAGTACGGATATGCCAGAACCGAGGACGGCGGGACCGAGGAGCTGAACCCCGATTACACGGGGGATGAGTTCAGCTTCAATCCCGAAAGAACCGAGCGCTACCGTGAGGCGGTCAAGCGCTATTCCAGGAGCGGCGCGGATGCCGCCGAAGATACCCTGTACAGCTTGGCGGGAAACACGAACGGCGTGCCGTCCTCCTATGCCAGAACCGCCGCAGAGCAGGCGAAAAAGGCACAGGGGGAGGACAAGCTGACCTCCCTGCTTTCCAACCTTTACGATGAGGAGTACAAGGCGTTCCGCGCAAAGAAAGAGGAGCAGGCGGCGGCTCTGAAGCAAAGACAAAAGGAACAGCAGGAGCGCGCCAAAAAGGCGCAGGAGGAGCTTGCCGCGCGGAAAAGGCAGATGGAAGAGGAGGCGGCGCAGAAGCAGAAGGCGGCAAAGGAAGCCGCCGAGGCGCGCGCAAAGGCTGCAAAAGAAAAGCAGGAGGCGCAGGCAAAGGCACAGGCGAAAAAGAAGAAAAAGGCAGAGCAGGAAGCAGAGGAAAAGAAAAAGGCGCAAGCTGAAAAGAATGATGGAATGAAGATCGGCGCGGACGGCATGTACGAAAATGCACCGAGCAAGCTGTATGCCGATCCCAAGAGAAAGTCGACAGGCGGTTCGGAGCCGATCGTGTACTATGCCAACGTCCTGCAAAGGCTTGTGAAGGCGGGTGCGACAAACCAACAGATCCGCGCCTATCTGCGAAAGCTGGCGACCGATCCCGACGGCTTGACCCTGCAGGATCGCGCCATGCTGATCCCGGCGTTCTGGAATGCCGGCAAACGATGAAAGGAGGATACAATACATGACGGAGAAAACCAATTCGGGCAAGGATACCGCACAGGCGCAGGAAACGGCGGAAGCGAGGAAGCCTGTGTGGAGTCGGGAAGAGATGCTGACCTCCCTGAAGCGGACGGCGGCACAGGCGGCGGATAACGTGATCGCCTGCGTCTACAGCCGCGACGGAGATATCGTCGGCGAAAAGTATGACGCGGGCGCCGCAGGGATCCTGATGAAGGCGGTGGAAATGGCGTGCCGCATGTGCGGCTACGATCAGCCCGAGCCGCAAAAGACCGCAGAACGCTCCCTCTCCATGGAGGAAAGAGAAGAACTGCTTCGTTCCATCGGGGATCTGCTTGCCTGAGCTGACAGCCGAGGAACTGCTTCTCTGGTACGATTCTCTGTACCGCACCGTCAATACGACCTTTCTTCCGCTGATTTTTGACCGTCACCGTTATCTGGTGCTTATGGGAGGCGGCGGCTCGGGAAAATCCGTGTTTGCGGCGCGAAAAATTCTGGAGCGATGCGTCCGCGAGCCGGGACACCGCATTCTGGTGTGCCGCAAGGTGGCAAAAACGCTGAAGGAGTCCTGCTATCATCTGCTTGTCGGGCAGATAGAGCAGTATTATCCCGGGACTGCGGCAAAGGTCACGCCGTCCGAACCGTACATTCTGCTGAAAAACGGCTCCGAGATCCTCTTTGCGGGCTTGGACAACGTGGAAAAGCTCAAATCCATCTGCGGCATCACCGGTATCTGGATCGAGGAGGCATCCGAGCTGGACGCGGGCGACTTCAATCAGCTCGATATCCGTTTGCGCGGCGAAACGCCGTATTACAAGCAGATCATCCTCTCTTTTAACCCGATCTCGGTTCAGCACTGGCTCAAACGGCGCTTCTTCGACCGCACCGATCCCAATGCGACGGTGCACCATTCCACCTATCGGGACAATCGCTTTTTGGATGCCGATGCCATCCGCGTGTTGGAGGGCTATCGGGAGAGCGATCCGTATTACTATCAGGTGTACTGCCTCGGGCAATGGGGCGTTACCGGAAAGTCGGTGTTCGACAGCACTGCGGTATGCCGACGTCTGTCCACGGCGCCGCCACCCGCAAAAACGGGTCTGTTCCGCTACGCCTATGACGGAAAGAGCATCACCGACTGGTCGTTCTGCGAGGGAGAGGGCGCACTGCTCATCTGGCAGACGCCCGAGGAGGGCGTCCCCTATGTCATCGGCTGTGACACAGCCGGAGAAGGCTCGGACTCCTTTGTGGCGCAGGTGCTGGATAACCGCAACGGAAATCAGGCGGCGGTGCTCCGATGCCGCGGGGAGGAGGACATGTTCGTGCGTCAGCTTTGGTGCCTCGGCATGTACTACAACCGCGCGCTCATCGGGGTGGAGACAAACTTTTCCACCTATCCGGTGCGGGAGCTGGAGCGTCTTGCCTATCCGTTCCAATATGTGCGGGAGCGGCAGGACGACTACACCCACACGGTGGGAAAAAGCTACGGCTTCCGCACGGACGCGCTGACCCGTCCCGTGATCCTGTCCAATCTCATCCGCGTGGTGCACGAAGCTC
>USTB01000132.1 GCA_900557635.1 uncultured Eubacteriales bacterium | reverse complement strand
ATGGCGGTCAGAATGATCTGCTCCATGCCGATGGGGATGTCGGGGTTCAGCTCACGCGGTGGGCGCGGCTGTTCATTGACCTGCTTCATCGCCACCGAAACGGGATTGTCGGCGCGGAAGGGCTTTTTGCCCGTGGTCATTTCGTACATGACCACGCCGAGGGAATACAGATCGGAGCGGGTATCGATCGCCTTTGCGGATGCCTGCTCGGGCGAGATATAGTCAACCGTGCCCACCGCCTTATCGGTCACGGTCACGTTTTCCGCATTGGGCAGACGCGCGATACCGAAGTCGGTCACCTTGACCTGTCCGTTCCGAAGCATCATAATGTTCTGCGGCTTGATGTCGCGGTGGATGATACCCTTGGAATGCGCATGCTCCAGAGCGCGCAGGATCTGCTCGGTGATGCTGATGGTCTCGCGCAGGGAAAGCACGCCCTTCTTGTTCATATACTTCCGAAGCGTGATGCCCTCGATACGCTCCATCACGATATACTTGATATTGTCGCGCACCGAAACGTCGCAAATGGACACGATGTTCGGGTGGCTGAGCATAGAGACTGCGCGGCTCTCGTTGATGATGCGCTTGACCGCCTGCGGATCGTTGGAAATATCGTCTCGCAACATCTTCACGGCGACCGTCCGATGCATGACCAGATCGACCGCCTCGAAAACCACAGCCATGCCGCCCACGCCAATCACCTTGGAGATCTTATATCGCCGATCGAAGATGCGGCCCACATATCGGTCAAACTGACTGTACATATTATTATTCATGTGCTGTCACCTCCGCAGATCCTTCTTCGCTGTCGCCGATCACGACCGTGATATTGTCCCCACCGCCGCCTTCCATCGCAGCAGAGATCAGCGCTTCCGCCTTTTCCTCGGACGGGGTATGGCGGCGCATGATCTCAAAGATTGCATCGGTGGAAAGGTAATTGGTCAGACCGTCCGAGCACAGAAGCAGACGGCACGGACCTTCCTTCGCCAAATTAATGAAATAAATATCCGGCTCCGTGCGTTCCTCCGAACCGACGGCGCGTGTGATCACGTTGCGGTTCGGGTTGACCTCTGCCTCCTCGGGCGTGATCTCTCCGATACTGCACAAAGGAATGGTCGTGGGTAATCTGCACCATCTCGTCGTCGGTGATCAGGTACAGACGGCTGTCGCCGATGTTGGCAACATATACGCAGTCGTCTATCTGCAGTGCGGCGACAAGCGTGGTTCCCATGCCCGACAGCTCTTCCTCCTCATGCGACTTGGAAAAGACAGCCTCGTTTGCCGCAGCGCCTGCGGAACGAAGCAACTCGGTCACGGAAAAATCAGACGGATCCAAACGGTTATCGTCGTCAATGTGCGGCACAAAGTTCAGCCGCAGATAGTTGGTAAACACCGAAACGGCAGTCTGGGAAGCGATGCTTCCCCCGTTACAGCCGCCCATACCGTCGCACACCACGCCGAGAGATGCGTTATCGCACAGGACGGTGCACACAAAGGTGTCCTGATTGGACTGACGCTTTGCGCCGATATCGGTTTTTCCGAAAAATCGAATCATGTTCCAGCTTTTATCCTTTCTCCGATCCGTGATCGGACGATGTATCCGGCTTCTGTGCGCACGATCTGCGGAGCTGTCCGCAGGATGCGTTGATATCGGGACCGAGCCGACGCCGCACCGTGGCGTTGATTCCCAGCTCCCCGAGCCGTGCAGCAAAGCGCGTTCCGTTCTGCGAACGGGTAAAGCCCCTGCCCTCCACGGCGTTCACGGGGATCAGGTTCACATGAAACGGCATGGTACGGTCAAAATAACGGTGCAGAAGGTCAGCGAGCGACTTCGCATGGGCATCGTCGTCATTCAGCCCCGCGATAAGGGTATATTCAAAAGAAATGCGGCGCCCTGTCCTGAGAAAATAGCGTCGGCAAGCCGACAGCAGGGTGTCGAGCGGGAATTTGCGGTTGACCGGCATGATATCGCTCCGCTCCCGATCGGTAGAGGCATGCAGGGAAATGGACAGCGTGATGGGCAGATCCTCCTGCGCCAGACGGTCGATCCGATCCGCCAGACCGCAGGTGGAAAGGGAGATATGACGGTAGCCGATGTTCAGCCCGTGCTCGTCCCCGACCAGACGGAGAAAGCGAAGCACCTCATCATAATTGTCCAGCGGCTCGCCGATGCCCATCATCACGATATTGGAAATGCGCTCTCCCGTTTCCCGTTGTGCGCAGATCACCTGCCCCAGAATTTCCGAGGCGCGGAGATTCCGCACCAGACCGCCCGTGTTGGAGGCGCAGAAGCGGCATCCCATGCGGCATCCCGCCTGCGTGGAAACGCAGATGGAGTTTCCGTGCTTGTATTTCATGACCACGCTCTCCACCGCCTGCCCGTCCGACAGGGCAAACAGGAATTTCACCGTGCCGTCCACCGAGGAGACCAGCTTGCGGGAGACCGTGGGCAACGGATAATCGGTATTATCCGTGAGCCAGCGGCGCATATCGAGCGGAAGATTGGACATTTTCGCAATCGGAGCACCGGCGGTCATCCAGCCGTAGAGCTGACCCGCGCGAAATGCGGGATAACCGGCGGCGACCAGAAGATCGCGCAGTTCCTCATATTGCATTGACAGAATATCGGGACGCAAAGCCATAGTCTCTCCCATGCGCACGCGGCGCGGCAACCAAGAATGAATCCAAACATACAATATTATATCACTTTTTTTTCGGGATTGCAACAGAAACACGGAAAAATAGGAGCGCCTCTTGAAAATTTCAAAGATTTTTGCTATAATCAAAGTACAAAACCGCATTTTCGGTGCCAAAAACCGAACGGCGGTGTTAGGAGCGTATATGAAACGGAACCGTAAACCAATACCGAAGCTCATATGGATCGCCGCCGTATTGCTCGCGCTTGTGCCGTGCCTTGCCGCGCTCAGTCAAGCGGAGAACAACATCGGCATGCATGTCGTCCCGGACGCACCGGCGGCATACACCGAGAAAATGGCGGATGCGGTAATCAGCGACTGGAACGATCCCGACCTCGGGATCGGCGCGTGGCAGTCCGATACCCTGGTGCTCAGCTATGTGAGCGGTCAGTCGAACGCATACCGCGGAAACGGCGCGCTGTACGCTCGATCCGAGCAGGTGACCGCAGACTACCGCGAGGTCACGCTGAATTTTGACGAGCCGCGCGACCTTTCGTCCTATGCTTCCCTTCTCTTTTCGGTGCGCATCCCGAGAATAGGCGACGGGACATCCCGCGTCCGTCTCACGGTGAGAACCGACGACGGTATCCGCCACAGCGACACCGAGGTATCGCCCGACGTGTGGAACACCGTGTTCTGCGATCTGTCCGATCTTTCGGATCGTACCCAAACGCAGTCCGTGAGCGTATCCGTCCGTTTTCAGCCCGTGAACCGCGCAGACGCAGCATCCCCCGCCTTTTACCTTGACGAGATCGGTCTGTCACGCGAAGCCGCTCTGTACCGCACCTTCGACTTTTTAGCGACCGAATACGAGGACTACGGCGGCACCAACACCTACGGCGAAAATGCCTACGGGAGCTATATGGAATTTGCGGTGTCGGAACGCGCCACCGATCCTTTTCTCGAAACCAAGAGCACGGTGTTCTTCCCCGTGGAGGAAAACGACGCCGTAGCACTGCGCTTTGTCAACCGCACGGGATGCCCCCGCATCTCCATGACCGAATTCGCATTGAACG
>USTB01000131.1 GCA_900557635.1 uncultured Eubacteriales bacterium | reverse complement strand
CGCAGTGAGCTTCGCGCCTCGGTGGGCTATGTGCCGCAGAAGGCGATCCTGTTCCGCGGCACCGTGCGCGACAATCTGCTCATGGGCTGTCCCGATGCGACGGACGACGATCTGTGGCAGGCGCTGGAGGCGGCACAGGCGGCTGATTTTGTGCGGAGCAAGGATGGACTTGACACCCGCGTTGAGCAGGGCGGTCGGAATCTGTCCGGCGGGCAGAAGCAACGCCTGACCATTGCGCGAGCCCTTGTGGGCAAGAAGCCGATCCTCATTTTTGACGACAGCACTTCGGCTCTGGACTATGCCACCGATGCGGCGCTCCGCCGTGCGCTTGCCGCGCTGGATTGGCATCCTACGATCTTTATCGTTTCTCAGCGCACCGCGTCCATCCGTCATGCAGACCGTATCCTTGTGTTGGAGGACGGTGAGTCTGTGGGTGTCGGAACGCATAACGAGTTGCTTGACACGTGCCCTGTGTATGCGGAGATCAATCGCTCACAGTATCAGGAGGATGCCGCAAAATGAATCATTTCAAACGCCTGCTTCGCAGGATTTTCCGTTACCGCTTCTGGATCGCGGTCACACTGCTTTGTGCCGCCGTCTCGGTTGTGATGTCTCTGCGCATCCCGCAGCTTGTGGGTGACGCGATCGACTGTATTTCCCCCGACGCGCCCGAAAATTCGCTGTCCCGGATCGTCGGATATCTGCTCCGCTCGGTGGTGTGTGCCGTGATCGGCGCGCTTGCCGTGTGGTGCATGAGCACCGTGAACAACCGCATCGCCTACAGCGTGGTGCAGGATCTGCGGCGGGATGCCTTCCATAAATTTCAGACCCTGCCGCTGTCGGTGCTGGATACCGTGCCGCGCGGCGAGATCCTGTCCCGTATGATCTCGGACGCGGACACCTTTTCCGAGGGTCTGCTCCTGAGCTTTACTCAGCTTTTCACAGGTGTGCTGACCATCCTCGGCACCCTTGTCATCATGCTGACCATTCATCCGCTCATCGCTTTGGCGGTCATTGTGCTCACGCCGCTGTCGCTTTTGACGGCGCGATTCATTGCCAAGAGAACGCACGATATGTTCACACTGCAATCCGCCATCCGTGCGGAGCAGACCGCATATTGCGATGAGATGATCACGGGACAGAAGGTAGTTCGCGCCTTCGGCTATGAGAGCCATTCACGCGATACCTTCACCGAGATCAACGACCGACTGGAAAAGGCATCGCTTCACGCCACCTTCTTTTCCTCCCTTGTGAACCCGTCCACACGCTTCATCAATGCATTGGTGTATGCGGCGGTCGCCCTGTTCGGCGGACTTGCGGTTCTGGCGTCGGGCGGTTCTGCGCTGTCGGTGGGCGGTCTGACCTGTCTCTTGTCCTATGCGGGTCAGTATGCAAAGCCGTTTAACGAAATTTCCGGTGTTGTTGCCGAAATGCAGAATGCACTGACGTGTGCGGATCGCGTTCTGGATTTTCTCGATCTGCCCGACCAGTCGCCCGACGGCACAAATGTTCTTCAAAATGTGCGCGGCGAATTCGACATGCGGCACGTGGACTTCTCCTATGTTCCCGAGCGCCCCCTCATCCGCGATCTGAATTTGCAGGTCAAGCAGGGTCAGAAAATTGCCATCGTCGGTCCGACGGGGTGCGGCAAAACCACGCTTATCAATCTCCTGCTCCGCTTCTACGATGTGTGCGGCGGCGAGATCCTGTTAGACGGCTCTTCCCTGAACGAGGTGACGCGGCACAGCCTGCGCGCCAACATCGGCATGGTGCTTCAGGAAACGTGGCTTCGTCATGCGACCGTGGCGCAGAACATTGCCGTGGGTCGTCCCGATGCCTCACGAGAGGAGATCGAGCGTGCGGCGCGCGCCGCCAGTGCGCATTCCTTCATCCGACGTCTGCCGAACGGCTACGACACCGTGCTGTTCGAGGATGGGGAAGGGCTTTCCCAAGGACAGAAACAGCTTTTGTGCATCGCGCGGATCATGCTCTGTCTGCCGCCCGTCCTGATTCTGGATGAGGCGACCTCCTCCATCGACGTGCGCACCGAGCAGAAGATTCAGGCGGCGTTCGATCGTCTGACCGACGGCAAGACCTCCTTCATCGCGGCACACCGCCTGTCCACCATCCGCTCAGCCGACCTGATCTTAGTCATGCGGGACGGCAATATCGTGGAGACGGGCAACCATGAACAGTTGCTCGCGCGCGGCGGCTTTTACGCAAAGCTGTACCGTTCGCAGTTCGAGCAGTAGTTTTCCGCGTGTTTCTGCGGCACAGGCTTCCTTTTGTCCCATGCGGACAGGGATGCCTGTGCCGTTTTTGCGTCACTTTCGGTAAAATCAGGTAAAAAATCGGGATTTGCGGTTGACAGACCATGTACGTCGGGTGTATAATAAAACAAGTCGGGCAGTTTTTATGCCCGTATCCGAACGAAAAGGGGGAGTTTCCGTGAGCGACGGTAATCGAAGTACCACCGACGTACACTTGTGTGGTATTTCTCATATTGCCACCATACATCCGGAAGCTCTGTCCTCCGGCTCTTTTGCCGTCCTGTGACGGTCGGCGTCACGGCTTTTTTCGGCTTTCGATGTATGCGGCGGCGGTTTTTCCGCCATCATGATTACATCGGAGGCTGTTTTTTATGATCGAGTATTACAAAACCGAAAACGATACCTTAGTCAGCACTACCGACCCGGGCGACGGTTGCTGGATCAACGTGGTTGCACCCGACAAAGCCGAGATCGACCTGTTAAAAGAAAAGTATAAGGTGGAGTCCGAATACATCCTGTCCTCACTGGACGAGGAGGAGTCTTCCCACATCGAAAAGGAGGGCAGCAACACCTTTCTGATTTTTGACGTTCCGTTCCTTGACCATGATCCCGGGGAAACCAACATTGCCTATTCCACCATGCCGATCGGTGTCTTAGTGACCCCCACGAACGTGATTACCATGTCCCACCGCTCCAATCCTGTGCTGGAGGATATCGCTCAGGGCAAGGTCAAATCAATTCATACCGAATACAAGACCCGTTTTGTGCTCCAGATTCTGTATCGCATGACCACGCGCTTTATGTTGTATCTTCGTCAGATCGACCGCGTTTCGGGCAATCTGGAAGGGAAGATGCTCCGCTCCATGTCCAATGCACAGCTCGGTCAGATGCTCGATCTGAAAAAATCACTGGTCTATTTCCAGACCTCCCTCAAGTCCAATCAGACCATTGTCACAAAGCTCATCCGCGGCAGATACCTCAAAATGTACGAGGACGATCAGGATCTTCTGGACGACGTGGCGATCGAGCTGAATCAGGCGACCGAGATGAGCAATATCTATGCGTCCATTGTGTCCTCTTCCATGGAGGCAATGTCCTCGCTGATTTCCAATAACCTCAACATCGCCATGAAGGTGCTCACGGCAATCACGATCCTGCTTGCCGTCCCCAATATGATCTTTTCATTCTACGGCATGAATATCGGGGACGGGACGACGGCGCTCCCGTTCGCGGGCAATATGGTCTTTGTCTCCTGCCTCACGGCGGGTGCGACCCTCATTGTCTTTCTCGTTCTGCATCGGAAGGATATGTTTTAAGCATTCTCTCGGTTCGGGCGTCGCATTTTTCGATATCGGCAGTCTCCCTACGCGGGAGGCTGTCTTTTTTTATCGCTTTTTCGACGTCAGGTGTCGGGATGATTTCCCAAATCGGTAAATTCCTTGTAAAAAGTGCATAAAAG
>USTB01000130.1 GCA_900557635.1 uncultured Eubacteriales bacterium | reverse complement strand
ACCTTTCCCAAAAGGTCCTTGACCGGGGTTCGGGGCGGCGCCCCGCGTACTCCTCCGGCGTCCCGCGTACTCCTCCGGCGTCCCGCGTACTCCTCCGGCGCCCCGCGCGTCCTCTCTGCGCGTCCCCGCGTATCCCCCGATCAGGAGTATTTGTTGAGAATGCGGAGATTGTCCGCGATCATGGCGATGAACTCCGAGTTGGTGGGCTTGCCGCGGGTGTTCTGGATGGTGTAACCGAAATAAGAATTCAGCGTGTCGATGTCGCCGCGCTCCCAAGCCACCTCAATGACGTGACGGATGGCGCGTTCCACGCGGGACGATGTGGTGGAATATCGCTTTGCCACGGAGGGATAGAGAACCTTTGTAACCGAATTGATGATCTCGTTGTCCTCAATGGTCATGATGATCGCCGTTCTCAGATACTGGTAGCCCTTGATATGTGCGGGAACGCCGATGCGATGTATAATCTTGGTCACCTGCGCCTCCATATCGCCGTTTCCCTTGACAGCGGGACGTCCGGTCACCGAGCGGTGCTCGGCAATCCGCATGAGCCTGTCCTGAAGGCGTTCGGTGTCAAGCGGCTTGAGCATGCAGTATTCAGCGCCCGCCTCGCTTGCTTCAGCAAACGCGTTTTGATTACTGACTGCGGAAATAAAGATGAAGATCGGCGGATGCTCCGGCGCATAGGTCATTTGCAGGCTGTTCCGAATCAGCCAGATGGCGTCCGGCTTTGTGAGCCAGATGTCAACAAACACGATATCGGGATGTCCTTTCCCGATCTTGAGGTACGCATCCTCGCCGGTTGCCGCCTCCTCGATATACTGGCAACCCATTTCTGCCAGAGTGTCCTTCAACGCACGGCGGGAATCTGCATTTTCGTCAGCTATGAGAATCTTCAAATTGTTTTCCATTTTTATTCACGCTCCGTTAAATTTTTTCCGTGTCCTTAGCGTACCATATTTCCCGAGCATTTGCAATAGGAAACTGGGAAAAATTTCCAACAAACATGAACGATCCATTTGCGCTAATTTGCGAATTATTTCAACTCCGTAGCATGAAAATTCATAATTAGTTGATTTTTAGGAAAAACAACGTCGTTTTATACGCTGCCATGAATTTTCATTCAACGACATATTTTTTGTTTTCGACGGCGTTTGACAGAAAAAGACACACGGAGATGACATTCTCGGAGAACGAATTTCCTTTTCGCCCGAAAAGCAGCATTCATCGATAATTCATACATTTCCGAAAAACGCGGCTTTCCCGATGGTTCGTATTTTCCCTCGGAAATCCGACGTTTTCTCCGTTTGACTGCGCACACAGCGTTTGACAAAACTTGCTCTTGTATTTTCGGCGCATTTATGCTACAATATCGGAAGTAAGACACGCATTCTGCGGCGTGCCGCAAAATCGGTCGGAGAACCGATATCAGACCAAAGGAAAGAAGGACGGCAATTTCCCATGAAAACCTTGCGAATCGGTATGCTGGGCTACGGCTCCATGGGGCATACTCATCATTACGCCATCGATGCGATGCGGCATTTTTACCCCGATCTGCCGTACCGTGCCGAAATCGTCCGCCTGTGTGCGCGCAGTGAGAGCACGTTAGATGCCGCACGGGCGGCGGGAATTCCCGAGGTCACGACGCGGGAGGACGATATCCTGACCGCGCCCGATATCGATATCGTAGACATCTGTACCCCGAATGTATATCATGCGGAAACGGCGCGGCGGGCACTGGAGGCGGGCAAGCATATATATTGTGAGAAACCGCTGTGCGTCACGGCAGATGAGGCGCGCGGTCTGGCGGCGCTGGCGGAAATGCAGGGCGTTGTGAATCAGGTCGTGTTTAACACCCGCTTTCTCCCTGCCATCCGCCGCGCAAAGCAGTTATGCGACGAGGGAGCACTGGGGCGCATCCTGTCCTTCCGCTGTGCTTATCTGCACGCCTCATGCACCGACCCCGAAAAGCCCGCAGGCTGGAAGCAGAACCGCGACATCTGCGGCGGCGGGGTATGGTTTGACCTCGGCTCTCATGCCGTGGATCTGATCTTCCACCTTTGCGGACCCATTGCCGAGATCCGCGGACACGGACAGATCGGACACCCCGTGCGGCGGGGCGCGGACGGCGGGGAATGGGTCACCAATGCCGACGAAGCCTTTTACACCTTCGCCACCCTGCAGAACGGTGCATGCGGCACCTTTGAGGCAAACAAGCTGGCGCTGGGTGCAAACGACGATCTGACATTGGAGCTGTACGGAGATCGCGGCGCCATCCGCTTTTCTCTGATGGAGCCGAACTGGCTGTGGTTCTACAGCACGGACGCGCCCGCAGGCGATTTCGGCGGCATGCGGGGCTTCACCCGCATCGAATGCGTGGGACGGGTTTCCGCGCCCGCCTATCCGCTCGGCGGTCAGAAGGCGCCCGTCGGTTGGCTGAGGGGACACATGGAATCGTACCACAGCTTCCTCGACTGCGTTGCGGCGGGCAGACAGGCATCGCCGTCCTTTGCCGAGGCAGCACACGTGCAGTGGGCGCTGTGCCGCGCCATGGAGAGCGAACGATGACCGACGCTCCCACGCCCATCATTATTGTGGGTCTGACGGGCGGAAGCGGCGCGGGCAAGGGTCACGTGTGTGAGCTTCTGCGGGAATACGGCGTCCCGTGCCTGGACACCGACCGCGTGGCGCACGACCTGTACACGCCCGGGCATCCGTGTCTGGACGAGTTGCATGCGTGCTTTCCGCCCTCGGTCTTCCTGCCGGACGGCACACCGGATCGGGCGCGGCTGGGGGATGCGGTCTTTCACGATCCCGCCGCCCTTGCGCGTCTGAACGGGATCACGCACCGTTACATCCGCGCGGTCTGCGACCGTTGGCTGACACAGATGCACGGTGAGGGGCACGACATGGCGGTACTGGACGCGCCCGTGCTGTTTGAGAGCGGCTTTGCGGACATGTGCCGCTGTACGGTGGGCGTGCTTGCCGACACCGAAACACGCGTCCGACGGATCGTCCGACGGGACGGCATCCCGCGGGAACGCGCCCTTGCGCGGATCGCCGCACAGCATGACGATGCCTTTTTCACGTCGCACTGCACGTATGTTCTCCGCAATCCGGACGGCGCGGATCTGCGCGGGGCGGTGCGGGAGCTGATCGCATCCATTCGGAGGGACTGTCATGAGACAAGGTAAAACGGACGGCGGGCGGCGCGGCATCCGCATCTTTCTGGGACTGGCGGCGGGCGCGGCGGCAGTCGCCGTGCTGATCACCGCAGGACTGCACCTACTGGGCGAATATCAGGAGCGGCAAAAGCGTCGGGCGTACCCGTACCCCGAGGAATATGCCGCGCTGATCGAGAAAAACGCGCAGGACTACGGCATTCCTCCCGAGATCATATGCGCCGTCATCCGCACCGAAAGCTCTTTTCGTGCCGATGTGGTATCTCCGGCGGGCGCGGTGGGGCTGATGCAACTCATGCCGTCCACCTTTACGTGGTTGCAGACCAAAACGGGCGAGCAATGCAAAGAGAACGCGCTGACCGACCCCGCCGTGAACGTGAAGTACGGCTGTTTTCTCCTGAAGATGCTGTACGACGAATTCGGGAACTGGAAAACCGTGTGGGCGGCGTACAACGCAGGAATGAATCGGGTGCGCACATGGCTGACCGATGCGTCCTATGCCGACGAAAACGGTTTGCACACCGTCCCCATACAGGAGACCGAAAATTACGTCGC
>USTB01000129.1 GCA_900557635.1 uncultured Eubacteriales bacterium | reverse complement strand
GACCGTCGTATGACTATTATGACCACCACGTTCATCCCCTGCGGCGCTAAGGTTCCGTTCATTGCTATGATCGCGGGCGCTATCTTCGGCGGCTCTGCATGGGTTGCAACCTCTGCATACTTCATCGGTATGGCGGCAATCATTGTGTCCGGTATCATGCTGAAGAAGACCAAGATGTTCGCCGGCGACCCCGCTCCCTTCGTTATGGAGCTTCCCGCATACCATCTGCCCACCGTCGGCAACGTTCTCCGCTCCATGTGGGAGCGCGGCTGGGCGTTCATTAAGAAGGCAGGCACCATCATCCTGCTCTCCACCATCCTTGTGTGGTTCACCTCTAACTTCGGCTTTAACGACGGTGCGTTCGGCATGCTCGGCGAAGAGGATCTCGATAAGTCCCTGCTTGCCATCGTAGGCAGTGCCATCGCATGGATCTTCAAGCCACTGGGCTTCGGTAACTGGCAGGCAACCGTTGCTTCCATCACCGGTCTGGTCGCAAAGGAGAACATCGTCGAGTCCGTTTGGTGGAAATCCATTTGGCGGTGGTTATGGCGGCGACGGCAGTGTATATCAGAATATTGCCGATGCGTTTGCTACGGGCGGCGCTGTTGCCGGAATCGCAGGCTATGCATTCTTGGTGTTCAACCTGCTCTGCGCTCCCTGCTTCGCAGCAATCGGTGCCATCAAGCGTGAGATGAACAGCGCTAAGTGGACTTGGTTCGCAATTCTCTATCAGTGCGGCTTCGCATATGCGATCGCTCTGATGATCAATCAGTTCGGCGGTCTGTTCACCGGCAACATCCACCCCGTGGGTCTGGTTTGCGCCGTTGCGATCCTGGCACTGATGGTCTACATGCTGGTGCGTCCTTATAAGGAAGCTACCAAGCTGACCACAAAGGTCAAAGTAAAATAAATCAAACATCATTCGTCTGAGTAAAGGAGGAGTTCGTCATGTTTGCGTGGATTGCAGAAAATATCGGCACGATTCTGATTTGCCTTGGCTTGATCGCGGTGGTGACCGCCATCATCGTGAAGCTGATCCGGGATCACAAAAAGGGCAAGTCGAGCTGCGGTTGTAACTGTGCGCACTGCGCGATGGCGGGCTCCTGCCATAAAAAGTGAGAACGGGTCGGGAGACGCAAACGGATCTACGGTTTGCGTCTCCTTTCCTTTTAACGGGTAGTAAGCCATGGCTAACCAAGTATTAACGGCTTCAAATATCCGCTATTTGCTGACGATGTACGACATGGAGCAGGAGGGGAACGGCACGCGCTGTGTCCGCCTTGCCTCGGCTCTCGGGCTGTCCCGTCCGAGCGTACATAACATGGTGGATCGGCTGACCGGACTGGGTCTTGTGCAACGAAGTCCGGACGGTACCGCCGTGCTGTCCGATTGCGGCAGAGCGACAGCAAAGAGATACCGCGGCTATTATGATTGCGTCCATCACGCGTTGTGCGTTGCATTTTCGGAGCCGAGCGACATGCAGGCAGGTATCTGCGCTCTGCTGTCCGCGTTTCCGGAACAGGAATTAAAGAAAATGTGTACCGTTTGCCCGGGCGGCGGACGGGTACAAGAGAAGGAGAATTCGATCGATGGCGATTGTTGAATTTCAGGATGTCAGCCGTACCTACGTCAGCGGCGACCACGAATTGCGGGCGCTGGATCACGTGAATATGACACTGGACGAAGGAAAATTCGTGGTCATTTTGGGACCGAGCGGTGCGGGGAAGAGTACCCTTTTGAATCTGCTCGGCGGCTTGGACAGTCCTACAAGCGGTAAAATATTGGTGGAGGGCAAGGACATCTCCACCCTGTCAAACGATGCGCTTGCCGCATATCGCGCCTCCACCGTTGGCTTTGTTTTCCAGTTTTATAACCTCATTCCCACGTTGACTGTGCATGAAAACGTGCTTTTGGTGAAGGAGATCGCGCCGAATGCCCTGTCCGCCACCAAGATGCTGGAGGAGGTGGGCTTAGCAGATCACCTCAAATGCTTTCCGGCGGAGCTGTCGGGCGGCGAGCAACAGCGTGTGTCTATCGCACGTGCGCTGGCGAAGAATCCCAAGATCCTTCTGTGTGACGAGCCGACGGGCGCGCTGGACTCGGAAACGGGTGTGCTCGTGCTCAAGCTCCTTTTGAAAATGGCAAGGGATATGGGAAAGACCATCGTCATCGTGACGCATAACCAGAACATTGCCAAAATGGCGGATGTTGTGATCCGCGTGAAAAACGGCAGAATCGTCTCGCAGGAGGAGCAGTTAAATCCCGCGTCCGCCGACGAGATCGACTGGTGAGGGGGGATGGGCATGCTTTTTCGGAAATTATGGAGAACGATGGGGCTGTATAAGTCGCAGTTCATCTCCATGGTCATTATGATCGCGCTCGGAATCGGTGTGTTTGTTGGCTTCAATATGGAGTGGGTCAGCATTCGCGAAAACACCGGCTACCTGATGCGGGAGACCGGATATGCCGATTACCGCATTGTGTCGGAGTCGGGCTTTGGTGAGGACGATCTGAAAAAGATCACCGACATTGACGGCGTGCGCGAGGCTTCCCGCTTCCTTTCGGTCAATGTGGACGTTTCGGAGCGCACGGGCGACACCGTCACCCTTGCCGTGACCGAAAACGAAAAGGTCTCCGGCATGTATTACATATCGGGCGACAGCTACAATCCCGACAGTGAGGACGGCGTTTGGCTTTCCGACCGTTACGCCGCGGAAAACGATTTTTCGGTGGGCGATGCCATTACCTTAGTGTACAAGGGACTGAAGATCGAGGGAACGGTGCGCGGTCTGGTCAAATCGGGCGAATACATGATCTGCGTGCCCGATTCCACACAGCTCATGCCCGATTTCAGCGTACACGGCTTTGCATACATTTCCCCTGTGCTCTATAAGCATGCCATGGGCATTGCGTATTATCCGCAGATCCACGTGATCTCGGACATGGAGCGCGACGCATTCACCGAAGCGGTGGATCGTGCGCTCGGCACGACCGCCGCCATCCTGACCAAGGATGAGTCGACCGCCTATGCGGGTGCGAGCAGTGAGACCGAGGAAGGACAGACCATGGGTTCGGTGCTTCCCGTGCTCTTTCTGCTCATTGCGGTTCTGACCATGGTCACGACCATGCACCGCATCGCCGCAAAGGAAAAGACCCAGATCGGCACATTAAAGGCGCTCGGCTTTCCGGATCACCGCATTCTGATGCACTATACCTCTTACGCTCTGATGATCAGCATTGTGGGTTCGATCATCGGCATCGGGCTGGGATACGGCATCGCGTGGATGGTGATGAACCCGAACGGCATGATGGGCACTTATATGGATCTGCCGCAGTGGAAGCTGATGCTTCCGTGGTTCTGCGCCGTGATCTCCACGCGGCCGGTGAGCAGGTTCATCACGGGGTGGTTGCCGCCGCGGTGGCCGAACTTCATCTTCACGGTCTTGGCGCCGTAAGCCAGCGAAATGAGCTGATGGCCCATGCAGATGCCGAAGATCGGCAGTTTGCCGCGCAGCTGCCTGACCAGCTCGATCACGGGCGTCACGTCCTGCGGGTTGCCGGGACCGTTCGACAGCACGACGCCGTCGGGACGGAAGGCCATGATCTCCTCCAGCGTCGAGTCGAACGGCACGACCGTCACGTTGCAGCCCACGCGGTTCAGCTGGCGGATGATGTTGTACTTGATGCCGCAGTCGACCGCCACCACGTCGTACTTGTGGTTGGGAACGCGCGACATCCAGCGTTTCTTGCAGC
>USTB01000128.1 GCA_900557635.1 uncultured Eubacteriales bacterium | reverse complement strand
TGGATACGCTGCGCCTTGAACCGACGGCTGCGGATAAAGCCGCGGCGGAAAAACTCAAGGAAAAATACCGCGGACAGATCGAGGTGAAGATCGGTCTGGAAGCCGAATATTACCCGGCGATCTTCGACGATCTTCTGGAGATGATCCGTCCCTATGATCTCGACTATCTGATCTTAGGTCAGCATCTGCTCGGCAACGAGGAAAACGATTTTTACAGCGGCACGCCGACAGACGATCCCACGCTCCTGCGGCGGTATGTCGATCAGGTGCTGTGCGGTCTGCACACGGGAAAGTTCACCTATCTGGCGCATCCCGATCTGATCCACTTCACGGGCGACGACGAGACCTACCGCGGCGAGATGTCCCGCCTGTGCGAATTCAGCTTACGGCACGACATCCCCACCGAGATCAATCTGCTCGGTCTGTGGGATCATCGGCATTACCCGTCCGAGCGGTTCATCCGCCTGTGCGGCGAATACAAAAACCCCGTGATCTTCGGCATCGACGCGCATCAGCCCGAGCGGTATTTCGACCGCGACGTGGTGGAACGCGCCGAAGGCTTGGTGAAGAAGTACGGTGTTCGTCTCATCGACGTTCCCGCGCTGCGCCGCCCGAACGAGGCGCTCCCCATCGCGTGATCTACGCGACAATTTCTGCGTTTTTTGTTTGCACGCGGGGACGAATTGTAAAATTTTGTCTCCCGCCTTGCAAACAGGGAAGAATCATGCTATAATATGCATGGCGCTCCCGCACAGTCGGTCGCGCCGCAAATTTCATATTGTTGTGAAGATACGGTTTGAAAAGTTGTTAGCTGAGTAGATGTAAAAGGAAATCCGGTTCAAATCCGGAACAACCGCCATTACTGTATTTGACGTGAGGAGCGAACTGTACCCGGAGCCGCACTGCGGCAGAGGGTCGGCAGTGTGCCCGGGCGCCTTGTGCGCCGCTTCATAAGTCAGGATACCTGCCGTATCTTTGGTTTTCACAGCTTGGGTGAGAAGAGTGCAACCGTTTTGAGACCGCCGCGCGCGGTCTTGCGTGTGTACTCTTTTTTGATGGCACACCACCGAAACGGCGACGCGCCCTCCGATACCGAATTGTGAAAATGATATTTTCGGAAGGGAGGGTACACATTGTCTGCACATGACAGAAAGCACTCGGCGGTTGCGCTTTTCGGTCTTTTACCTGTGACTTATGTAAAAAGCGGCAGTCTGATGTTACTGCCGAAATCTGAAAAGGAGTATCCAAAATAATGAAGGAAACATTTCAGCCGAAGCGACTTCTTGCCGGAATTCTTTCGGTGATTCTGGCGATTTCCCTGTTTCCGTCGGTTGTTTTTGCGTCGGAACCGGATCTGATCCTGTCCACGTATTCGCAGTTTGAGCAGTTTGCCTCCGATGTGAACAACGGTACAAGCTACGAAGGCAAGACGGTTCGCCTCGATGTGAATATCGACCTCGGCGGCGCAGACAACCCCTGGACGCCTATCGGTTCGTCCTCCAACCCGTTCAAGGGAACCTTTGACGGCAACTACCATACGGTGGAGGGCTTGTATATCAATTCCACGGGCGGTTCCAAGCTCGGTCTGTTCGGTCAGGTGACCGGAGGTACCGTGAAGAATCTGGGGGTCGGCGGTGAGGTGACAGGCTCTTCCAGTGTGGCGGGCGTTGTCGGCAGCACCTCTGACGCGACCGTGACCAATTGCGGCAACGGGGTTACGGTTACGGGCAGCTCGGCCGTAGGCGGTGTCGTAGGATACGTCGGCGGCGAAACGACGGTCAGCGCCTGCTTCAATACCGGTGCGGTTTCCGGAACCACAGGCTATATCGGCGGTGTAACCGGTCAGCATTGGCGCGCCGGCACCGTGGAAAACTGCTATAACGTCGGGACGGTATCGGGACCCGCTACCGTGGGCGGCGTTTCGGGCGGGCACACCGCCTCTTCTCCCGTTCTGACGAATTGCTACTCTGCGGGCAACGTGATCGATACCGCGGGATATGCGAATAATATCGGCGCCGTGTTGGGCAAAAAACGCGGCGGTTCCGTTACGAATTGCTACTATCTTGCGGGCACCGGTACGGATGCGAACTCCGGCGTTACCGAGGTAACGTCGATCACCGCATCCATGCTCAGCTCGGCGTTTGTTGACGGCAGCCCGTACCCCGCACTGTCCTGGGAGAGCAGTATTTCTCAGGATGAACCGGTTCGCCCCGGCTTTGTTGAGACCAGCGAGCTGTCCGCACGCCTTGCAAACTACATCAAATCTGCGGTCAGCAGTGCGAAGACCCATGCCGGCGTGACCGGCTCGTTCCTCGGCGCTCCCGACTATCTTGCGGGCGCAAGCTCGACGGCGACCGACTGGATGGCGCTTGCCATGGGCAGATTCGGTTACTTTGATGCAAACGGCAATTACAAGTATATGATCGATGACGGCACGGGTTATCAGGATTACCTCGCCGCCATGAAGACCTATATTGAGAATGCCTATGCCGCAAACGGCGGTGTTCTCCACTCGGTCAAGGCGACCGAATGGCAGCGTGCCGTGGTCACCATTGCCGCACTCGGCGGCGATCCTACCTCCTTTGGCACCTACAACGGAAACGCCATCGACCTCGTTGCGGACGGCAGCTACAATTGCGTTCCCAAGCGCGGACCCGGTGGACAGGGCATCAACGGCTGGATCTGGGGTCTGATCTCCATCAACACCGGCATGTATACCGTTCCGTCCGATGCAAAATATTCCGTTGAGACCTTCATCACCGAAATTCTGAAAATGCAGATGACCGACGGTGTCAACGGCAACGAATACGGCGGATGGGTGCTCGGCGGCTACGGCTCGACCAGCGACGTGGATATCACTGCCATGGCGATCCAGGCACTGGCTCCCTACTATGCCGATGACACCGTGTACACCTACACCAACGAGGTCAGCAAAAAGGAAGTATCCAAAACAGTTCGCCAGTGCGTGGATGAAGCACTGGATCGTCTCGGCTCCATGATGAACGAAAATGCGGGCTTCACCTCCTGGAACACCGATAACGCCGAGAGCATTTCGCAGGTTATCGTTGCGCTCTGCTCGGTGGGGATTGATCCGGCACAGGATGCGCGCTTCATCACCTCGAATGGCAAGAACCTGCTCGACGGTCTGCTCGTGTTCCGTCTCTCGGACGGCGGCTTCTGCCACGTCACCACGTCGGGCTTCAACTCCATGGCAAACGATCAGGCGACCTACGCGCTGGTTTCCTATTGGAGACTGGCAAACGGCATGCGTTCCCTGTATGATATGCGCTCCGACTTCACCGCTGACGAGAGACAGGCAATTGCAAACGCAATGGATGCCATCCGTCAGCTTCCCGAGCCTTCCTCGGCAAGCTACAAGTCTCAACTGAAGCAGGCGCTTTCGGTATTCCGCGCGGTTCCTGCTGACGAGCGTCAGTATGTTACGAACTTCTCCACCCTTGCCGCAGGCATTGCTCTTGTGGGCGGGGAATCCGAGCTTGACACCGATACCAAGTACATTACCTCCATTTCGGTGACCAAGGCTCCCGACAAGGTACGCTACTACGAGGGCGAGACCTTCGATCCGACCGGCATGATCGTGACGGCAAACTACAGCGACGGCTCCACCGAGCCTCTGACGACGTATCAGCTCTCCAAGACCGGCGCGCTGGCTCTTACCGATCATACCGTTTATGTCATCAGCAGTATCCTTAAGGCGTCGGTCTCCATTGAGGTCGTGGAGAAAATGCCTTGGGAAGGAAGCGGCACACAGGACGATCCTTACCGTATCGCAACGGCGGAAGATCTG